>VGKX01000035.1 GCA_016866895.1 Candidatus Parvarchaeota archaeon | reverse complement strand
GCCCAGTGCCTGGTTGGGACTGAGGACATGGCCCTTGAGGATTTGACCGAGAACATTGATGCGGTTTATGAGAGAGTGAAGGCAAAGGTGACTGAGCCGTCCATAAAATCAGTGTATCTGAAGCTGACAATGGGCAAGGCAATAAAAGTCGCATGAGCACGCAGGAAATTTTTTTGGTTTGCGGCAACAAGATGCAAAATTGATTGGTTGATGATTGTTATGACGAAAATAAAGCGCAAAAAGGACGTTGCAAAAAAAGAAAGGATTGCAATCACGAGGAAAAAGGAACATGCGTCAATGCTTGCCTCAAAAATCAAGGGCGCAAAAGTCATCGCACTTATAAGCCTCCAAAACCTCCCCGACAGGCTGCTTCAGTCCATGAGAAAGAAGCTTAGGGGAAAGGTTCAGATTTACCAGGCAAAAAACACAGTCATAAAGCGGGCGCTTGAGGCTGCAAAGGCAGGTGGGGACATAACAAAGCTTGTCAACATTCCCTGCGCCCTTGTGCTCTCAGAGCTTTCGCCATACCAGCTATTCAAGTTTTTCAAGGACAACAGCATCAAGGTTGCCGCAAAGCCAGGACAAGTTGCGCCATTTGACATAATCGTTCCTGCAGGCGACACTGATTTGCCCCCAGGGCCTGCCTTGTCAGAGCTTAAAGGCGCAGGCATTAACGTGCAGCTCAAAGGCGGCAAGATAGTTGTTGCAAAGGACTCTGTTGTGGCAAAGAATGGGACAAAAATACTGCCTCCTGTTGCAAAGGCACTTCAAAAACTCAACATACTGCCCTTCTCAGTCAAAATCGGCCTTGTAGGGGCGCACGAGGAAGGCTATCTTTACACTTCACAGGTGCTTGACATAGACGAAGCCGGGCTAAAGTCCGATGTTGTCACAAGTGCGATGCAGGGGCTTAACCTGTCAATAAACGCAAGCTTCCCAACCGAGGGCAGCATAAACATAGTGCTTGGCAATGCATTTATGCAGGCAACAAACATGGCTGCAAACGGCAACTTATACACTGACTCGACAATTGGCATGCTTCTTTCAACTGCAGCAGTCCAGGGGCTTGCAATTTCAAAGCAAGTGCCAGCTGGAGCTTCTACTGCCCAGGAGGAGAAGAAGGCCTGATGTTTTACTGAGTCAGCATAAGGCTGGAAAATTAGGCAATATAAATGAGTTAAAAAATTCATTGTGATGAGGAGGGAGTTTTATGAAAGTAGACCCGTATTTGCATGCAGTTCTTGTGCTCCATGGCGCAGGAAAGGAAGTTTCAAAGGAAAGCCTTCTGTCTGTCCTAAAGGCGGCAGGAGCCGAGGCTGACGACGCCAAGGCAAAGGTGCTTACAGAGGCCCTCAAGGGCGCAAACTTTGAGGAGCTGCTCAAGAATGCGGCAATGCCGGTTGCGGCAGCCCCTGCAGCAGGCGGTGCGGCACCAGCAGGCGAGGCCAAGAAAGAGGAGAAGAAGGAGGACCCTGCAAAATCCGAGGCAGCGGCATCTGAAGGCCTGGCATCCCTGTTTGGCTAGAAGGGCAGGCCATTTCCAAACACGCAGGCAAGTGCCGCTTTGGGGCATGCCCCAAGCTTTTTCTTTTCCCTAATTTTTCTTTTTTACTGCCATGCCAGATTTTTGCAAGGACTCTAATTAACGTGGCTCAGAGTTGAACTCAAGTTCTACTTTTTACCCCTTTTTTTCCCACAATAGGCTTTTAAATTTGGGACGGCAGAATTAACCCCATGTCCCCAGAGCAAAAAGCCACAAAGGAGCACAAGGAAAAGCCCTTTGGCATATCGCCGCTTCTTATAGAGCCAAGCATAGGGGCAATACGCTTTAAAACACAGCAAGCTAGCGCCAACACGCTAAAAGTTGATTTGAGCAGGCAAAAACTGGATGGCACTGTTAAAGGCAAAGCAGAAGCAGGCCTTGCCCCAAATGAAAGCGAGATTGTTAATTATACTGGAGAGCAGGCAAAGCTTATTGATGCATACCAAAAGCAGGTTGGGCAGCTTGTAAGCCAGTACGAAGCAGAACAGAAAAGCAACCCGCTTGCAAGGGCGCTTGAAAGCATGCCGGTGCAGTTTGGAGGGGGAAGCACGTCTGTTTCGCAATGGCTTATGGGCGCATATGAGGAAAACATTGGAGTGGCAAAGCAGCTAAGTGCTGCAATTGAAAGTGGGCAGCTCAAGTTTGACAATGACACTGACAGGCTTGCCGCATTCAGGCTTATTGAAACTTATTTGCAGGCTGCAAAAAACGCGCTATTTGCACAGCTGGATTTCATCAACCCCGAACTTGCGGCAGGGCAAAAAAGCATTGTTTCAGGAATTGAGGCGACAGGAAAGGAGCAAATGGATTTTTTGCTTGAAAAGATGTCGGGGGGAAAACTGAGCACTGGATTTGTGGCTGAATATTTCAAATACAAGGCAGGCTTGGCGGTTGGCAACGCACAGCTGGTTTTTGAAGAGAGCAGGGAGCAGGCAGAGTCGCAGATGCCAAACAGGGCAAATATTGACAAGGCGCATTCAGATGCAAAGAGGCTTGCAGGCGAGCCAACGGAGATAAGAAACCGGGGCGACTTGACAGAGTGGGTTGAAGGATACTACAAACAAATGGAGAGGCTGAATGCAGCCTGCTCAAGGGTTTATTCGCACTACAATATTGTTGAGACGCGCTGGTTTGGGGAAATGAGGGAGGATGACTGGCAGGATAGAAAAGCCTACATTGGCACACTTGGCAATGTAAGTGCCATTGGGCTGGACCTGTTTGGCGGCCCGCTTGGGAAGATAATTGCAAAGTGGTATTTCAGCCTTGGGATTGTTGAATCTGTGAAGCAGAAGGACTATTTTGGGGCGGCTGCGTTTGCAGCAGCCCTTTTTGCAGGGGACATTGCAGGCACAATAAAAGGAGTTGGCAGGGGCGCTGCAATTTCAAGGCAGGCACTTGGCGCTGCAGGAATGCTTGGCGCCCTAGATGTCATGTACAACATGGGCAAGGGCATGGTGCTGACAGCGCAGGACTTGGCATATTTTGGCTTCACGCCGCAGGGGACTGCAGCCCTTGTTGACCAGCTTGCAAATGCCTATGCTGCAGCAAGAGGCGGGCACAAAGGCAAAAAGGCCTTTGAAAAAAACAGGAATATTGAAAAGGAAAGTGGAGTTGAACCGAGCGTAAAAGCAGGAAACGAGCCAGTTGAAAACCAGCCTCTTTCCTCCAAGCGCAGGGAGGAGCACGAAGGCGAAGTGCAGGGTGCTGAAGGAAAAACAGCGCAAAAAGAGACACCTGAGGGCAGTTATGAAACCGTTGGAGTGAATGACAAGAAAAAAGTCATTAAAGACGAGGTATCAAGCCTGATTGAAGGGGCCTTTAATAATAGTAATATGGAAGGCCAGCTCTTGATTGACTCGCAGTTGCCAGGCTATTTTTCCAAAGGCCATGTTCCGAAGCTGCTTGAACTTGCACAAAGAACATATGCTGGGTTCAAGGTAGCGGCAAATGCCATTAGGAACAACCCCGAGCTTTTTGCCGATTCTAACTTGGCCGGTTTTATTGAAAGCACGTTCAAGCCCTCAGGGCAAATCAAAAAGGAAATGCACTTCAACATGCTCAAAAACGACGAGATGCTAAAAACAATTGATTTGAGGCCCGAAATCTTCAAGCCAGAGCACTTTGAGATTTTCGCGCAAGGGGCAATCCGGGATGCAAGAAACCTGAATTTGCTTTTGACACTTGAGAGAAGGTCGCAGGAAAATCCGCAGATGCACGAGGCTGGATTGGCTGCGTTTGAAAAAGTCATTGGGCAAAACCACAATGCTGCAGCAAACGCGATAGGCGCATTGCTCTACGATGTTGTCGAGGCTGGCAGGGCTGACTGGTCAACACTTCCAGAGGCGCTAAAGAGGGGGACGCTTTACCCACCAGACATGACGCAAGTGCTAATTGAAAAAGCCCAGGTGCTAAAAGTCTTTGACGGTCTGAGTGAAGACCGGCAGGCTGCAATTTTCATGGGTTGGCTTTTGGAAGGCAAGAGTGCCCATGAAAAAATGAATGCAGTGCAGCGAAACCTGGAGGCCATTGTTGAAATCGAGGCGAAACATCCAGGGCGCACGCGTGAGCTTATTGACAAGGACATCCTCACCTTTTGGAAGCCAAACGGGTTTACGGGCGTGAACTAGACACTAGGGGAGAAAAAATACATTTAAGTTGGAAGCTTTAGCTTTTGACGCCTGAAAAAGGCAAACGGTTAACTGGTGCGCAAAATGGTTTAGGGACAGAAAAAAGAAAATGAAGCCAAAAGCGGCGGCATGGGCATGTTCGGCCTGCCCTCACAGGACACTTCAGGAATTGCAGTTGGTGACAGTCTACTAAAAGAGAAGTTTAGGATGGCCGTGGAAGGGCTTTTTTCAGGCCCAAAGTGCAGGACAATTATCATACAGGAGAGGGATGCGCTCCAAGAGACAAATCCAAGATACGAGAAGCTTTCAGAGGGGCAAGTTGGAAAGCGGGAGGATTTTGTAACCGGCGAGCTCAGCGGTTTTTTTGAAAGCGCAGAAATTGGAATACGGGGGCGGCTTGCAAAAAAAGGCGTGAATGTGCCGCCAAGAACTGCTGATGAGCTGGATGCAGCTTTCATGGAAATCCAGGCCGAAGTTTGGAAAAAGTTCAGGCATGCGCCCACAACACTGCAGCTAAATGAGAAAAAAGAGGTAGTGCAGCAGCCAGACTTGCTTGCAGGGGTTGTGGAAAGCCTGTTTGAGATTTTGGACTCGAAATTTTCAGGCAAGGATTACCTTGACTGCAAGGCAAGCTTGTACCTGTGTGCTGATTTGATGGAGATTCTCGGTGTAAAAGGATTAAGCCTTGTGATGCTGCCAAAGCATGTTGTACTAAAAGTTGATACAGAAGAGGAGGGGAAGGTTGTGCCAAGGTATTATTAGACAACCGCGCAGCCAGGAGCACAGAAACCTACAATCAGCACAAGTGTGATGGACAGAAAGCAGTTTGACGAAAAGTATGGTGGGTTAAAGGTTGAATACCAGTGGTTTGTTGACAACCCTGCGCTGCAACTGGCAATGGGCAATATGTACTTCAAGGCCGGGAAATGGGAGGAGGCTGCCTCAATCTATTCAGGCCTGCTTGAAGAGTTGAGGTTTGACGCAAACGCCCATTGGAACCTGATGCTTTGCCTGACAAAAAACAGGCTTGGAAATTTCCAGGACTTTGTCAAGCTCTATTTGTATTATGAAGGGTCCAATAGCATTGATGATATTATCAAGCTTGAAGATGGGAAACTGTCAAAGCTGGAGCAGATGAAGCTTCTTACAAGAATGCTCAACAAGATGCCAGCAGAAAAGCTCAAGAAGATGAACGAAATTTACAACAACCGCTGAAAGCCGCTGCGTCTGAAGGAAAAAAATTAGTCAATCTCGTTTAAGCAACCGATGTTGCTTAGTCCTGTTCTTTGTGTTCCCCTTTCCTGCCGTAGATGATTTTGCGCCTGGGGGGGCGCCTGCCAAATGAAGACTGCTGCAAGGCACCTTGGCCCCTGCCTGTTTTTTGGATTGTGGCGCCCTGGCTTGATTGCCCTTGTGTGCTTTGGGTTTGCTGCCCTTGCTTTCCTTGGTTTTGTGGCGCACAGGGAAGAGAGTGGCTTGTGCCTTGCGATGCGACATGGAGATATTTGCCGGTTTCAATGTCGAAAATCAGGAATTCCTTTTGGCCGATGGAAAACCTGTCGCGAAGCAGCCTTTCGGCCTGCAGCAGGCTCAGGCTTCTTGCCTTGCTGCTAATCACAAGGACACAGTGCCTGGCAGTGGAAAGGGAAAGTTTTCTCAGGCTTTTGTAGTGGTCTTCTGGGTTGCCAAACTGGATTTCAATTGCAACATGCTCCCCGTCCTTAATCCATTCGCAGGCAACATCCTGGTTGGCAATAACCGTAAAGCCGTTTGACTCCCCAAGCTCGCACAAAATGCCGTTGATTTGCCCGATTAGGCTGCCTGGGGCAATGGGTTTTTCAACAAGGATGATTTTGCCAAAAACGTCCATGGATTATTGCCAGCTTCTAAATTTAAAAACATAGTCTGAGAAGCCAAGCATATGGTGGGGGGAAAGGCCGGCAGCATCACGCCTGCCTGCGGGCAGGCCCTAGTCAGGCTTGCAAGAAAAGCGGCAACACACTACATACAGGAAGGCAGGAAAATAGAGCCCGAGGACACAGTTGGCGTGTTTGGGGAAGCGCGCGGGGTTTTTGTCACAATCCAGACATATCCACGCCGCGAGCTTAGAGGATGCATCGGCTATCCGCTTCCGACAAGCCCGCTTGCGCAGGCAACAATTGAAAACGCGATAAACGCCTGCAGCGAGGACCCGCGGTTCAATCCTGTGAGACTTGAGGAGCTGCAAAGGCTTGTGTTTGAGGTAAGCATCCTAAGCGTGCCAAAAAAGATTGAATATGGGAGCAAGGCGCAGCTGCCAAGGCTTGTGAAGGTGGGCCGCGACGGGCTTATTGTAAGGCATGGGCAAAGCAGCGGCTTGTTGTTGCCGCAAGTGCCGGTTGAATATTGCTGGGACGAGACAGAATTCATTTCCTACACTTGCGAAAAGGCCGGGCTGCCCTTTGACTTCTGGCTTGACTATGATGTTGAGGTGTTCTCGTTCCAGGCGCAGGTTTTTGGCGAGAGCAAGCCTCTTGGGAATGTCGTGCAGCACAGGCTTGAGGCAAAGAAGAAAGCTGAAGTAAAATGACAGGATTTGCGGGTTGGAAAAAATGGTTGTTGGGAAGGCAAGGCATGAGAAAGGCGGAGTTGTCCTTGAATTTGGGGCAGACGCCCAGGGGCTTTTTGCCCAAGAAGGGCAGTATCTTGCAACAGCGGCGGCTGATGGGAAAATTGTGCTTGTGGCTGCAAGGCAGGAGCAAAAAGCGCAAAGCGGGCAAAAACAGGGCAAAGAGGAGAAGGCTGCGAGGCTAAGCGAAAAGCAGCTGGAGGTCCTCAACAGGCTCATCACAATAAGGTTTGAAAACAGGCTGCCTGAAAAGGTTGCAAGCGAGCTTGACGAGCAGCAAAGGAAGGTTCTTGAGCAGATGGTCAAAGACGAGATTGTGCTTTTGTACAGGGGCGGAAAGTACCAAAAAACCGGGGTCTACAGCATCCCCGACTCAATTTACCCGCACATACCAAGGCAGGGGAGGGAGGCACAGGCAACAGTGCAGGCTGAAAGGCCAGGCCAGGCCCAGCAGGGGACGAGAGGCCAGCAGAGTGCAGGAGTTGAGGCAACGCAGGCAGGGCCAAGGCTTTCTGCAAACAGTTTTGAGCACCTTGAAAAATACGGATACATGGTATTGGAAAACGAGCTTGAGGCAAAGCGGGCAAGCGAAAGCCTGGCCGAGAAGATAAGGCTTGGGCAGATAAAAGGTGTGCGCCTGTTTGACAGGAAGTTTTACATTGCAACAGCGCAGTTTTACGAATTCCACAGGGAGGGATTTTTGGAAAAGCTTGGCAAGGCGGCGCTTAGCGCGGAGCAGGCTGCAAAGCTTCTTGAAGTTGAGGCGCAGGCAGCAAAAGTCATGCTTGCGCTTTTGAGCAACGAGGGCGAGGCAATAGAAAAGAAAAGGGGGACTTATGCAAAGGCGTGATTTCAAAGTTGCAAAGCGGAATATGATAAAAGGATGGAATAGTGAAGGGGTTGCTGAAAAAGGATTTTGGCAAAAATCATAACAAAAGAAAGTTATAGGGTAATTTTCTCATGGCAAGCATAAAGGATTGCATACATGGCATGATTCGCATAAGCGACTTTGAGCAGCAGGTAATTGACACGCAAGATTTCCAGCGCCTGCGCGGAATAAAGCAGATGGCCTGCGCGTATCTTGTTTACCCCGGCGCAATGCACACCAGGTTTGAGCACTCCCTTGGCGCAATGCATTTGGCAGGAAGCTTTGCCGCATCCCTCGGGCTTTCAAAAGACGAGACTGAAAAGCTGCGGCTTTCCGCGTTGCTGCATGACATAGGGCACATTGCATTTTCACATGAAGGCGAGGCTGTTTTTGAGGCTTACCTTGGCGACCATGAGAAAATAGGGCTTGAAAAAATAAGGCGCGGGCAGGTAGCAGACATTGTAAGCTCGAGGTATTCAAGAAGGGAGATAGAGGCGCTTTTTCTTGGAAAAAGCCATGGGCAGGTCATAGACTCGGATGTTGGGTGCGACAGGATGGACTACCTTTTGAGGGACTCCTACCACACCGGGGTTGCATATGGGATAATAGATTCTCAAAGGATAATATCGCAGGTGAAGTTTTCAAGCAGGAAGCTTTGCGTAATGGAGGGGGGGCTTGAGGCGACTGAAAGCCTGCTGATTGCAAGGTTCCAGATGTTCTCAACTGTCTACTGCCACAAAACTGCCCGGATTGCCGCGGCCATGCTGCAAAAGGCAATAAGGATTGCAGTTGAAACAGGCGAATTTGAGCCCAGGCTTGCACTTGAAATGGGCGACTGGGAGCTTTTGCAGGCCCTGGGCGCAAGTGGGGGCAGGGGGCTTGTTGAAAGGCTTTGGAGCCGAAGGCTTTACAAGCAGGCCTATGCAATTGGCGCCAGCGGGAAAAACAGCGCAGTGCAAGGAGAGGCAAAGTCGGGTGAACTTGAGGAAAAGCTGGCACGTGCTTGCGGCTGCGATGTAATTGTCGACTATCCTGCGTATTTCCACAAAGCCGCAACAATAAGAATTGAGACTGAGGGCGGGCTTGAGCATATTGAAAGGGTTTCGGCAATAGTAAGTTCGCTTGAGAAAGCGGCAGGCAGCAGGCAGAACATAATAGTGTGCTGCAGGGAGGAAGACAAGAAAAAGGTAAATGTCGCAGCCAGAAAGCTGCTTGGCTGAGCCTACTGGCCAAAGGCCTTGCCAAGCACGATTACGGCAAGCACAAAAACAGCCGTGAAAATAACTACCATGCGCGGGTCCATCTTGAGGCCCTGGAGGTTTTCACCGATTGAAATCCCAAGTATGCCTGCAGAAGATTGCGGCATTCCAAATCCGACTCTTTTTAGGCTCATGGGAATAGTTTGCAGGCTAGGTTTAAATTTGTAATGGAAAACGGGCTTTGCCCATA
>VGKX01000034.1 GCA_016866895.1 Candidatus Parvarchaeota archaeon | reverse complement strand
ATATTGTTTTAGGAAACTTTGCGGACAATCCTGGATTTTGTTGAGAAGGTGGGATTAGAGATTGATGGAAGACTCAGCACCCCGAAAGGTATTTAAATGCTAATGCGCCAATAATTCAACTCTTCTTACTTGATTGATTGGTAAGATGACACTCCCAAACCGGCAATGCCACAAAAATACGGCGGCATGGCGGGGCTTGGGAATCATTAGGCAGCATCCGGTCTTCCTAAACGTTTAGTTTAGGCTACCTTTTGCTTGCAGGAAAATTTAGGCTTGCGCTAAAGCCGCAGGATTGATGATAATGGTCAAATACAGGGTAAGGCACGGCTCAAGGGCTTTTAGGCCAAGGAAAAGGGCAGGCTCCCAGAAGCCAACAATAAATTACTGGCCAGTTGCACAAGAGAAAAGGCTGCTTGGCTTTGCAGGCTACAAGGCAGGCATGACGCATTTTTCATACATTGACAACACAAGTTCCCCAAACAAGGGCCAGGAAGTCGTCGGGGCAGGAACAGTTGTCGAGGTTCCGCCGCTTCAGGTTTTTGGAGTGAGGGCGTACGACAAGCTTGGCAACAGCGCCGGCGACTTGCTCACAACTGACGAAAAGATTTTGAAGCACTTGTGCATTGGCACAGGCAAAAAAAACAAACCAGCTTCTTCTTCCGCCGCAACCCCTTCATCCGCCCCTTCCGTTTCTTCTTCAACCCCCTCAAATTCGTCCGATTCAGCGTTTCTTTCAAAAACCTCCGATTTCTCAGGAGTTTTTGTCCTTTGCGCAACGCAGCCGGGGCAGGCGGGATTTGGAAAAAAATCCCCCGACACGATGGAGATTGCCGTAGGCGGCAAGGACATTTCTGAAAAAATTGAATATGCAAAATCACTTCTTGGAAAAACAGTCGCGTTTTCCGACGCTTTCAAGCCCGGGGAGTTTGTCGACACGGTAAGCATCACAAAGGGCAAGGGAACGCAAGGCGTGATAAAAAGATTTGGCGTGTCCATTCAAAGGCGCAAGGCAACAGGGAAAAGAAGGCACGTGGGCACACTTGGCCCCTGGACGCCTTCCTATGTCATGTACACTGCCTCGCAGGCAGGGCAGATGGGCTACCACAAAAGGACTGACTTGAACAAGCTTGTTGTCAAGTCCGGCGCACCGGCTGAGATAAACCCCAAGGGCGGATTTATGAATTACGGGCTT
This sequence comes from Candidatus Parvarchaeota archaeon, assembly GCA_016866895.1. Taxonomy (NCBI): domain Archaea; kingdom Nanobdellati; phylum Candidatus Parvarchaeota; species Candidatus Parvarchaeota archaeon. The sequence goes on along the minus strand of VGKX01000034.1, from coordinate 7,986 downwards.
GTCAAGACAAGCTATGTGCTTTTGAAAGGCTCCATAAGCGGACCTGCAAAAAGGCTCATCAGGTTCAGGAAGGCGGCCAAAGGAGGCGGTGTGGCCCCACTAAGCGCGCCTGTTGTCGGATATATTTCACAGGAATCAAAACAATAGGGGAATTATTTGCAATATAATGAGAAGTGTTAGCCACGTATATTATATTATTAGAAGAATGCAAGGTGCAGAAAATGAAAATCCCTGTTTACGGCATTGACGGAAAAAAATCCTCTGAGATGCAGCTGCCCGAGGTGTTTGGGCAGGTTGTGAGGACAGACCTAATAAAAAGGGCGGTTCTTTCAGACCTGTCTGCAACTTACCAGCCAAAGGGCAATGACCCAAGGGCAGGAATGGAAACGTCCGCAAGGTACAGGGGAAGAAAAGAGGACTACGGCTCTGGGAAAAACAAGGGCACTGCAATAAGGCCGCGCGAGGTTTTGCCAAAAGGCAGGCTTGGCAAGGTAAAAAGGATACCTTCTGCAGTAAAGGGGCGAAGGGCGCACCCGCCGCACGTTGAAAAAGTGCTTTTCGAGTCAATGAACAAAAAGGAGTATGCAAAGGCCATCCAAAGCGCGCTTGCAGCGACAGCAAATAAAAGCGTGGTGCAGGCAAGGGGCCACAAAGTAAAGGATGTGGCTGCACTCCCGATTGTTTTTGACAGCAAGCTTGAATCGGTTGCAAAAACAAAGGAGATAGTCAGTGCATTGGTTGCAGCCGGGCTTGGGCAGGACCTTGAAAGGGCGAAAAAAACCAAGAGAGTCAGCGGGGTTGGAAGAAGGAGGGCGGAAAAAAAGGGCCCCAAGTCGGCTATCGTAGTGGTTGGGAACAATTCTCCGCTTCTAAAGTCTGCAAGGAACATTGCAGGCGTTGACACTGTGCTTGCATCCAACATCAGCGCACTTGACCTGGCGCCAGGGGCTGCGGCAGGAAGGCTTGCAGTTTATACTACAGGAGCACTTGAGCAGATTTCAAGGCTTTACGGGCCTGCAAAGGGAAAGCAGTAAAACACAACAGGTCTCATGGAAAGATGCTAAAAACGTGATTCGAGATGGCAATATTATACCCCGTAACAACCGAAAAGGCAATCAGCATGATTGAAATTGAAAACAAGATACTTTTTGTTGTTGACAAGGACTCCACAAAAAAAGGCATCCGCGACGAGGTTGAAAAGACGTATGGCGTGAAAGTCGAATTTGTAAACACGCACATAACGCCAGGCGGGCAAAAGCGCGCCTATGTCAAGCTCAAAAAAGGCTTCAAGGCGGACGACATAGCTGCAAAGCTCAAGATTGCATGATAAAAAAGATTCAGAGTTCAGATATGCAAAATTAACAAGGATGATTTGAATGGGAAAGCTGCTCAAGCAACAGAGGAGAGGCAAAGGGCACAAGTCGCTAGCCTATGCCGCAAAGTCGCACAGGTACAAACTCGAGCTTAAGTACAAAAGCGCGGATACGCGGGAAAAGGAGAGCCTGATACCCGCAAAAATAATAGATTTCATTGACGACCCGGCAAGGGGGGCGCTTGTGATGAAAGTTGTTTTGGACACAATGCAGCAGGAATATCTTCTTGCCCCGGAAGGCGCGCAGCTTGGAACGCAGGTGTACTATGGGGCAAAGGCCCCGCAGACGCCTGGAAGCGTGCTTCCTCTTTCAAGCATACCTGACGGAAGTTACATTTACAACATTGAGCTTACGCCAGGGGACGGTGGCAAGGTAGTCCGCGCCCCAGGCTCGCATGCCCTTGTAGTTGCGCACGAGGGGAACACGGTTATTGTAAAGCTCCCTTCCAGAAAGACCATAAGCGTTGAATCATGCTGCAGGGCACAGGTAGGCATCGTGTGCGGCGGCGGAAGGCTTGAAAAGCCGCTTATGAAGGCAGGGGCGAACTTTTACAAAAAGCACGCGCAGAACCGCAAATGGCCAGTCAACAGGGGTGTGCACATGGCAGCATACACGCATCCGTTTGGCGGAAAGCAGCACCACAAGGGCCGCTCAAGCTCGATTGGCAGGGGCGCGCCTCCGGGAAGGAAAGTCGGCCACCTGGCATCAAGGAGCACAGGCAGGGGCGGGCAGTCAAGAGACAAGTCGCAGGAGTAAATAGAAGTTTTGTTTGATTCAAGGTGAAAACCAATGGCCAAGATAACCACATTCCAGGGAAAGACGGCGCAGGAGCTTGAAGGCCTCGGCCAGCAGGATGCACTTGCAATGCTCAACTCCCGCTCAAGGCGCGCAATGAACAGGAGCGCCTCAAGCTCGAAAAACTACAGGCTCAAGACCCTGATAAAAAAAGTCGTGAAAATCAAGGCATTGAACGACGCGAAAAAAATAATCAAGACGCATGTGAGGGACGCAGTCATACTTCCAGAGTGGCTTGGCCTCACATTCGGCGTGCACAACGGCAAGGAGTTCAAGAACGTCTTGGTTACGATTGACAGGATTGGCTACAGGCTTGGGGATTTTGCGCACACGACTGGCAGGGTTCTCCACTCAGGCCCGGGTGTTGGAGCAACAAGGGGCTCAAAGTTCATACCTCTCAAGTAAAGTGGGATTACTATGCCATACGCATTCAAGTTCAAGGAAGGAAAAACGTACGCAAAGGCGCAGATGCACGACGTGAACGTTTCATACAAGGACATGATACAGGTGTGCGGGGCAATCCGCTACAAGACTGTCGAGAAGGCGCTTGAACACCTGGACAATGTGCTTGAAGGAACAGAAGCCATTCTTTATAAAAAATTCAACAAGGGGCTTGGGCATAGGTCGCAGCTAGGCGGCAGGAAAGGAGGATTTCCAGTCAAGGCTGTTGAAAAGGCAATCGAGATTGTTGAAAACGTTGCGGCAAATGCAAGAAAGGCTGGGTTTGAGAACGGAAAGATTGTTCATGTCTGCGCAAACAGGCAAAGCGTAATTCCAAGGATGTCGCCAAAGGGAAGGCAGATAAGGCAGTCATACCAGACGGCAAGGATTGAAATTGTTATTGAGCAGGTAGGCGGGCAAGGTGCCAAAAAGCCGCAGGCAACACAAGCAGCAGGTGCAGCCCAGGCCGGTGAGAAAAAGCCCGAGGCGCTTAAAGCCGCAAAAGCTGAAAAGAAGGCCGAGGGCGCACAGGCAGTGGCGCCAAAGGCAAAGGAAGCAATAAAACCCTCGCAAGCCGCAGCAGGGAAGGAACAGGCTGCAGCAAGAAAGGAGTGAGCCAATGGGCATTGAAAAAAAATTCATTGAAGACTCGATAATACGCCACAGGGTGTCTGAATTTCTGGAGCGGGAGCTTGACAAGGCAGGCTTTTCCAGGGTTGAAATCCAGCGCACGCCTGTTGTCACAAGAATAGCAGTGGAAGTCACAAACCCAGGCAGGGTCATTGGAAGGAAGGGAAAGACAATCCAGGACCTGACAGAGGCAATACACAGGGAATTTAAGATTGAAAACCCGCAGTTGTCAGTCATTGAAACAAGAAACGAGCACCTTGAGCCGCGCCTGGTTGCAAAAAAGGCCTGCAGGTACATAGAGATGGGCAAAAAAGTCAGGGCAATTCTCCACTTCCTGCTCCGCGAGATTATGAGCAGCGGCGCACTTGGCGCAGAGATAGTCGCATCAGGAAAAATAGCGGCAAAGGGCGGAAGGTCCAAAAGGCTCAGGGTCGTGGCAGGCTATATACCAAAGGCAGGTGAGCCGGCGCGCCTTGTGACACAGGACCATGTGACGGCATATCCCAAATCCGGGGCAATCGGAGTGCTTGTAAGAATTGTCCAGCCTGGGACCGTTTTCCCTGACAAAAAACCAGGGAAGGCAGTTGAGCTTCCAAGGATAATTGCAGCAGCAGAAGACGTGCAAAAGGCTCCAAGGGAGACTGTTGCAACCGAGGAGGAAAAGAAAAAACAGGCATTTGCAAGGCCGCAGAGGAGAAGGTAGGCAAAATTATCAAGAAAGCACGGGGAAAACCATGGCAATATTGAAAGCAAACGATGCACGGGGGCTTGAGGGAAGCTCGCTTGCCGACAGGCTGTCCCAGGCGCTTGTGGAACTTAACCGCGAGCGTGGGCTTGTGAGGACAGGGGGCAGGGCAACAAACCCAGGACGCATCAGGGAGCTGAAGCGGACTGTTGCAAGGATACTTACTATTATACATGAGAAGAAGCTTGGGCTTGTGAAGAAAATCAGGGAGAGAAAGGCAGGCAAGACTGCAAGTGCCGCCGCACCACAGGACGCAAAGCCCGAGAAAAAACCAGAGGCAGCGCAGACTGCCGCAAAACAGGGCGGCAAGGCTGCACAAGCTCAAAACGAGGTGAAAAAGGTTGCCTGAATTTTGCCAAAAATGCGGACTGCTCAAGGACATATGCGCCTGCGACATCCTCGAAAAGGAGGAAGTCTCGAAGATACAGGTCTACACCACAAACAAGAAGTTCAAGAAGCTTGTGACTGTTGTCGAGGGCATTGACGATGGGAAAATAGAGCAGACGGCCAAGGAGCTCAAGCAAAAGCTTGCGTGCGGCGGAACTGCAAAAGACGGCGTGATTGTGCTTCAAGGGAACCATATAAGAAAAATGAAGGGTTTGCTTGTGGCAATGGGCTACCCGCAGGAAAACATAGCGGTTTCAACCGCACTGCGAAGATAAGCCCGAGGGTAACCTGAAAATGCGGAGAAATGTGATGATAACAAGACAGAACATTGCAAGGCATGAGCTTGTCGGCCTGATGGTTTGCGTGGAAAACAGCACGCACACAGGCCTGGTGGGCAAGTGCGGGCAAGTCATATATGAAACTAAAAACACCCTGCACATTGTTGAAAAAGGAAAAATCGTGATTGTGCCAAAGGCAAGCTGCACATTCAAGTTTGCGCTGCAAGAAGGCGGCGTGCTTGTTGATGGCAGGCAGATATGCTTCAGGCCGCATGAAAGGCCGAAAAAAGCCAGGGCGTAGGAAAGCAAAATGAAAAGAGAGGGAAAAAATGGAGAAATGCAATGATGTCAACTGTTTCAGGCACGGTCAGCTTTCAACAAGGGGCCACACTTCTGTTGGGATTGTGGTGTCGGACAGGGTCAAAAGAACCGCAATCATTGAAAAAGACGCACTGCAGTACATTCCAAAGTACAAAAGGTACGCAAGGAGAAAAAGCAGGATTCCGGCGCACAACCCAGACTGCATAAAGGCCGTGCTTGGAAACGAGGTAGTCATTGCCGAGTGCAGGAAGATATCAAAGACAAAGGCGTGGACGATTGTAGAGGTAATCGAGAAAAAAGAGGGCAAGAAAAAGGCCAAGTGAGGCAAGAAGGCGAATAAGGATTTGCGCTTCTGAGGCAAAAGGTTGATTTGATGAAAGGACTTACGGCAACTGTCACAAAGGGCCTGACAACAGGGACTGTCATGCAGTGCATTGACAATTCCGGGGCTAAGATAATCAGCATAATCGGGGCAAAGACATACAGGGGAAAGCGCGCGCTTTACCCGAAAGTCGGAGTCGGCGACATTGTCACCGTCTCCGTGAAGAAAGGCACCCCGACAATGAGGAAAAAAGTCGTCAAGGCAGTCATTGTGAGGCAGAAGAAGGAGTACAGGAGGCCAAACGGGACCCGCATACAATTCGAGGACAATGCCGCTGTCCTGATTGACGACCAGGGGCTTCCGGTGGGGACTGAAATCAAGGGAGTTGTGGCCCGCGAGGTGGCTGAAAGGTTCCCAAAAGTGGCTGCAGTTGCAGCCGCAGTGATGTAGGCCAGGCAAAAGAAAAAATGATTATTGTCGGTGTTATTATGACTGAATCAAGGCAGCCAAGAAAGCAGCGCAAGTTCCAGGCAACGCGCCCGCTGCACCTGAAAAGAAGCGCGCTTCATTTGCACTTGTCCAAAGAGCTGAGAAACAAGCTTGGCACAAAAAAAAGGTCGGTGCTTGCAAACAGCGGGGACAGGATAAAAATAATCAAAGGGGAGTTTGCAGGGAAAGAGGGCAAAATTGCAAGGGTAAGCTACAACGACTGCGCGGTCTATGTCGAGGGCATAACCTCAAGGACCGCAAAGGGAACTGAAAAGCTTCGCCCAATCAAGCCCGCCAACATTGAGCTTGTTGACGGGGATTTTGCAAAGGCTGACAGGAAATCCATGATTGCGAGATGATAGTATATGGCTAAGAAAGGCGGAACGCACCACAGTTCAAGGCTTGCAGTGCCATCTGTTGTGCCCATAACCGGGAGAAAGGAGAGGAAGTGGACTATCAAGCCAAGGCCTGGTGCGCACAAAGGCGCGGAGTGCATCAGCCTTGGGATTGTACTAAGGGACTTGCTGAAAGTGGCAGCCAATTCGCACGAGGCAAGAGGCCTTGCAAATACAGGCCAGGTTCTTGTGAACGGGAAAAAAGCCAAGGACATCAGGTGCCCTGTTGGAATCATGGACATTATTTCAATTCCAAAGACCGGGAAAAGTTATACAGTCACGGTAAAAAGCAAGAGGTTCGGGCTTTTAGAGGCCGCTGGAAAGGATGTTGCAAGCAAGCTGTGCAAGGTGGTTGGAAAAAGGACCATAAGGGGCAACAAGGTGGCCCTGACAATGCACGATGGGCGCAACCTGATTGCGGACAACTCCTACAAGGTTGGGGACAGCGTGGTATTTGACCTTGCGGCAAAAAAACCCTCCGGAGTGCTGAAGTTTGGCCCTGGCGCAAAGTGCCTTGTGACAAGCGGCATGCACAAAGGCGCGGTTGCAAAGCTTGTGGGAGTTGTTGAGAGGAAAGGCTCTATGGATGCCGAAGCCAAGCTTGAGGGAAAGGATGGGGAATTTGTGACCCTTGCAAAGTACCTTTTTGTGGTCGGCGAGCAGTACACGGAACAGGCAAGTTAAACTTGGGGATTGCAGGCAAAAATGCAGTATTGAGGAAATGGCAAGATTTAAGGTGCAAACAATGGCAAACGATTCAGAAAACCCGATGAGGCAGCTTGTGATTGACAAAGTCACAGTCAACATCGGGGTAGGGCAGGCAGGCGAGGCGCTTGAGAACGCAAGGACGCTACTCAACAGGCTTACCGGGAAGAAATCAGTCATCACTACTGCAAAGGTGAGAAACCCGGTCTGGAGAATAAAGAAGGGCGACCCTATAGGGACAAAAGTCACGCTAAGGGGCGCAGGGGCAACGGATTTTTTGAAAAAATCAATTGCCGCAAAGGGCAACAAGCTTAGCTCAGGCAGCTTTGATCGCGAAGGCAACTTCTCGCTTGGTGTAGCCGAATACATTGATTTTCCCGGGGCAAAATACGACCCGAAAATCGGGATTATCGGCTTTGACGTTTCTGTTACCATGAAGAGGCGCGGAGGCTCCAGGATAAGCAGGAGGAGAAGGGCTGCCTCGCATATTGGAAGGTCCCACAAGATAAGCAGGTCAGAGTCCATTGAATTTGCAAAAAACGCCCTTGGCGCACAGGTTGGCTGAGTGGGGCTTTAGACAGAGTGAAAATTCAGGTGTGATGATTATGGCTGGAAACAAGAACAAGGCGCAAAGGCCCGCAGAGTACAAAATGAAAGGCAAAGGAAAGCGCAAATGCAGGTTTTGCGGCAACGCACGCGGAATGATTAGGGCCTTTGACTTGCATGTTTGCCGCCGATGCTTCAGGGAAGTAGGCGAAAACATTGGTTTCAGGAAATATTGACAAGCGGTGAAAAGTATGGCTGATGATTTACTTGCAGATGCGCTCAACACGATAAAAACGCACGAGATGGCAGGCAAACCCGACTGCACGGTCAGGTCCTCAAAGATAGTCAGGGAAACGCTGCGCATTCTCCAGGGCAAGGGTTACATTGGTGAGTTTGAATTTGTGGACAACGGCAAAGGTGGACAGTTCAGGATTTCACTGATTGGGAAAATCAACGAGTGCGGGGCCATAAAGCCAAGGTTCCCAGTCAAAAAGGAGAGCTGGACTGAGTGGGAACAGAGATACATACCAGGCATTGACTTTGGGCTTCTGATAGTTTC
>VGKX01000033.1 GCA_016866895.1 Candidatus Parvarchaeota archaeon | reverse complement strand
CCCTTTGCAACCGCCTCGAGATATTTTCCAAGTATCACAAGTGTGATAAGGGATGCCGACACTTCGAAATACTGCTCCTCAACAATGCCAAATAGCGCGGCAAGCGAGAACAGGTAGGCGGCAGTTGTGCCAACTGCAATAAGTGTATCCATTGATGCACTCTTGTTGCGGGCTGCCGATATCGCGCCCTGATAAAAGCTTGCGCCAACAATAAACTGAACGGGTGTAGATAAAAGAAACAGCAACAAAAGGCGGAATGGGAAGTCCATTACAAACATCCCAAGTGCGATTGCCGGAACTGAAAGCACTGTGCCTATTAGGAGCTTTTGCGTCAACTCCTTAATCTCATGCTCGCGCTCCTTTTTTTCGCGCTGCGAGTCAAACCCCAATGTTGCCTTGTAACCAAGTGCCGATATTTTGTCAATTATCTGCTGTTGGCTTGCCTGTTTCTCATCATATTCAACCTGTGCCCGTGCCGCCGCATAATTCACATTGGCCTTCTGCACTCCGGGCAGTTTGGCAAGCCCTCTTGTGATAAGTGTGGCACAGCTTGCGCAGTGCATCCCATTAACTGTAAAATCTTCTCTTTTCATAAAACTCTCCCCCCTGTTTTTTCTCAAAATCCCAAGGCAGTGGCAAACATCTCAACCACCACAGCCGCAGCCCCCTCCCATCCCGCACGTTCCACCGGCGGCCCTTTTTGGAGCTATTCCCTCATAAGCCGCAACAGTCCCGTCAGCCTCTTCAACAACAATTTTTCCCTGGTACATGCCCATCGAGCAGGAAAAATCAAATGTGCCTGACTTGGTGGGCGTGAATTCAATTGTGTTGTCCGTATTACTCAAGACCTTGCTAATGCCAAACTCAGGAATTACTATGCTTCTTGAACATCCGGACATTTGGCTTAAGTCAGCCACAAGCCTCACAGGCGTTCCTTTTTTAACGCGGATTGGATTTGGGTAATAACTGCCGCCCTGCACTGTTAGCGTTATTTCCTGCACCCCACTTTTCACCTGAATGTTCCCGACTCCTTTTTGGGCAGGTGCGAACTTGGCAGCAGCTTTCTGCCCCTGCCCCAGTGCTGCGATTCCTTCTGTTGGCTTTGCCTGCAGTGCATAGCCTGTTGCCTGGCTATTTTGCAAAACTTGCCCACCCTGTCCGTATTTCCCTCCCGCCTGCGACATGTTGGCAAAAACCATGCTTAATAGGGCAATCACTATCACGCCTATTGCCAAAAGCTCAAGATTTTTCATGATAAACACCCCTTGCCGTATCACTTAAACTATCATTTCATATTCCGTTCAAATCCCGGCCTGTCCGCCAGTCCATACAAATCCTGCCTTTGGCCCAAATATTGAAATCACCGTAACCACAAGGTCAATTGCAAGTGCAAAAAGCAGGAACTGGCTTGCTGTTATGTTGTATTCCTTTGAATCAATGCTTCCGTGTTCCTTGTACAGCATGTAGCTTAGCCCAACCAGTATTGCAAGTGCCGTTCCTGTCAGAATAAACAAGAACTCAATCAGGTGGTCGTTTACCATCATGACCGAAAGCATGGCGCCCATGGTGCCTGCCATAAGCCCACCCATGGCCCCCTCCATTGCCCCCATGACCCCGCAGCACCTGCCTGCCTCAAAACCAAGGCCAATGCCCACTGCCATCCCCACCAGGCTTCCGACATACATCCCGTTTGTGGCGCCGGCAAAAGCGCCTATCAAAAACCCACCCATCATGCCTATTGTCATGCCGTTCATCATCCCTGACATGCAGCCAGTCTGCCTCTTAAATGCCCTTGCATGGAAAAATGCAAAAAGGACTGCAACAACCGAAACTGACATGAGGATGAAAATGATTCCGTATCTGTCAATATAGTTTTGGGTGTTTTTGAATGCAGTCATGAATAGCGCGGCGTGCACGATCAAAAGTACTGCAAGGGAGAAGACTGCGCTGAAAACAAGCTTGCTTTCTTGTGCGTATCCAGGCGCCCCAAAAACCATGTTGACAAGAAATGTCCTGGCCCTTCCAAGAGAGCCTGCCTCATACCCACTCTTTTTCTCCTCTCCAGGCATCAGAATCTGATACCCCTTTTCAAGCAAGTCCCGCCTTATTTTTTCCAAATCGTCCTGCTGGCAGGCAATCCTCACTGTGTTTTTTTTCATATCAAACCCTGTTGCGCTTGCGCCGGCATACTTTGAAACCGCCCTTGCGATTATCTTCTCGCATGATTCACAGTGCATGCCATGAAGCTCAAATTCCTGTTCAACTACCATATTACCAACTCCGTTGCCTTGTTTTCTCTCGTAAGCGGCACTTTTCCCTATTCCACCTTGTAGCCCTCACCCTTTATCGCTTCCTTCACCTTAGAAAGTGCCGACTCGTCAGAAATGCTTACCCTGACCAGACCCGTCTTGAAATCAAGACTCAGCGCCTTGGCCCCGTCCACTTCTCCTATAATGTCTGCCAAAAGCACCTGGCAGCTTTTGCAGTGCATTCCTGAAACCTTGAGCGTTTTTTCCATTTTCTCCCCCCAGTCATTCCTCAATTCCTATTTTTTACCGATAGCGCAGCCTTCCTGTCCGCTTATGGCAATCCTGCGTATGCTGTAGCCTAACCCAATGATGCTTGCTGCAAGCAAATATGGGCTTGCCTGTGCAAGGCTTGCCGCAACCGAACCAATTCCAAGATAATATGTCCATAGCGGAAGGCATATGGGGCAAGCAGTTGTCAGGCCTCCGACTATTGCCCCAAAAGTCCCCCCTCTGGCGCCCACCACACTGCCGCTCTGCCTGTGCTGGTATTCCAAAAGAGTCATGAAAAGAGCCGCCATTATTGCAAGCACAACGACTAGTGCAACATCCAATGGCTTGGCAAGGCTGTTTAATGCAAGCCTCAAGGGGTCAATCACGCTATTTAGCGTCAGGTAGACCACCAAAAGCACAGTGCAAAGAACAGCAAACAATCCTGCGCTTTTTCTGTCCCCAAACACTTTCCTTATATGTCCAATGCCGCTTTCCAATCAATCACCAAGAAAATATTCATTCCAAATCAACCATTTCCCAAGTTCCAAATTTGTGCCAATGCGCTTCCTCGTATCTTTACTTTCTCCTAAGTCACAACAAGGTTTCCGACAAACATGTACATGCTGCAGTGATACTGGTATGTGCCAGGGTTTTTTGGCGTGAATGTGGCAACCTGCTCCTCGCCGCTTCTTGAAATTAAGCTCACCCCAAACTCATTTATGAATAGGGCCCTGCCGCACCCGGAATTCTGGTCAGCGCTGAAGTGAAATCTGACAGGGCTGCCTGCCTTGACTCTGACTTCCGGCTTGTCATACCCTCCCCATCCTGCCTTGACATAAACATCCTGAATGCCACCGGCGCCAACATTCCCTCCAGCACCATCTCCCCCGCCTGAGCCTGTGCTTCCGCTTCCTCCAGAGCCACCGATACCACCATTTCCGCCTGTCCCTCCGCTGCCCCTCCCTCCACCATTCCCTCCAGGCAAGCCTAAATTCTCATTTCCGCCCTGCGCAAAAATGAAAACTAGTGCGAAGCCTATTATCGCCATTGCAAATATTGTCAATATTCCCCTATCCATGCTTTCCCCCTCCGTCTCAATCTGCGTATATTCTTCTGTCTAGCTCGATTGCCAAAATCGTGTTGTTGTCCCTCAAGCCCAATTTTTCCAGTTATCATTTCATCCAATATATATCTTGTTATTTTGTTCCATGGCCCCCCAATCCATTATATTATATGCCTCCTCCGCTCAGCGCGTCATCATTTCATAACTGTTATAAATATCCAAGGAGCAAAGGAACTCCACATCCTAGATTTCATTTGGTTGAAACAATACTTATATGTTGGTGAAACAATGGTTTCAAAGCAAAAAAACAGAAATAGCATGATTTCACAATTGCGAAACATGTCGCTTAACCGCCGCCTTGCACTCGTCGTTAGTCTGGTGTTTGTATTCATTTTCCTGACTTTTGTGCTTGTTTTCACATACAAGCTTCCCAAAGAGTTTTCATTTGGGCTTCTTGAGGTAGTTGCGCAATACCACCTGGAGCTTATGTTTCTCATGTCGGCACTTGGGGTAGCAGTTGGGGCTTTTGCCTTTTATCTCCTATATGAGCGCATTGAAATCAGGGAGGCGGAGTCTGGCATCACTGCTGAAATGCTTCTGGGGTTTCTAAGCGGTGAGGACAGGAAAATCATTCTCTATCTTGTTAAAAACCACGGAAGCGCCTACCAGTCGGAGCTAAGCAGGCTTGAAGGCATAACAAGGCTTAGGGTTCACAGGGCGGTCTTCAGGCTAGAGGGAAAACAAATCCTGGCAGTTGAAAAAATAGGAAAGACTAACAAGATAATTCTAAATGCCGCACTTTACGGTGCGCTTCTGGCAAAGCAATCGCAGATACAACAAACCAACTAACACCAGAAACAGGCAAAGCCGGTGGCGTCATTCCTACCCAGGCCTTTTTAGCCCTCTTCGTCTTTCTTCCTTTTGTATATGTATGCCCCCAGCAGGGCGACACCCAAAGCAACGCCTATTGCAGCATACATCATCGTATCATCTTTTTTAGGCGGCTCAACCTTGGGTTTTTCCTCCACCTTGGCCTCGACTCTGTATGTCCCAGAAGCACTGTTGCTGTTTCCTTCCGAGTCGGTAACGATTATAGTGTAATACACAATGCTGCTTGCATCAAGCGTTGGAATTTCTGCCTGGAATTCCTTGTCGCTAAGCGGATACATAAAAGCCTTCCTTTTGTTGTCCCCAACCGAATAATCCACTTCAAACTGGCTGTCCTTGCCAAAGCCAGAAGCAAATGGGCCAAAGTCTTCAATTGTCGCAGACAAAGTCACAATCCCATTTTCGTAAAAAGCCCTCACATTTGAGATTTTTGGCGGGGTCATGTCAAGAACAACAAGGCTTGTGTCTTCAACCTCAAAATTGACCGACTTTTGGGCAACAATGTTGCTGTACTTTATTTTTGCGCTGGTAGGCATCTTTGCCGTTTTTGGGAATGCCGCAATCCCGCTTGAGTCGGATGAAATCGTATAATTGTCAATCTCCACCCTTGCCTGAAGCCCGATCCCATTATCGTTAATCACCTTGACTTTTGGCGTGTATGTCCTGAATACAATGGTCTTTGCAGTGTCATTGTCCACCATCACCAGAAATTCCTTGGAGGCTTTAAGTGCGCTTGCCGAAAGCAAATAGGAGCCTTTGGCCACAAGCAATCCAGCATACCCGCCTCCATCCGTGTCCTTTCTGATGCCGCCTGCCTCAACCGTCCCGACAACTGGTTTTCCGAACTGGTCTTTGAGCGTGACAGAAAGGACGCTTGCAGGCAATACCACCGTAAGGACAGGGGGGTGGTCGTCCCCGGCAACAACTTCTATTTCATTTGTGGCATTCATGTACTGTGCAATGACTTTGTACTTGTAATCCACGAGCCCTATTGTGAACTCGTTGTTAGTAAAAGTAATCTTTGCCATGCCCTGTGGGTCAGTCTCTCGGGCAGGTGTCTTGAAAGCTCCATACTCCTTATTCAGGTTGTAAATCACATATACCTGCGCCCTTTCAATCGGCCTGAGCTGTGAGTCCAATACCTGCACATTGGCAGTTTCAGTGTATCCTGCAAAAACAGGGCTTGCAAAAAGCGCTACAAGAGCAAACAACAAAAGCCTTTTATCCATATTCTCAACTTGCTTATCTTCTTGTGCATTTCCCAGTGCTACGCTTTTTCTACATCTGGGTTATTTGTACTTGATTATTATTTCCGTTATTATATCCATTCTTGTTATTCTTATATTTTTTTATTGCATTTATTAATTTATATTCTTTCTCAACATGGGCGGTACGGATGGTTTTTGCGCAGGTGGTTCATATACGAGAGTTTTACTCCAATCGTGTTTCCTATTTTTTAACGCGGCAATAAGCGTGCTGTAGGCTCCCATCCTTGCCGAATCGAGCCTTTGCAGCGATTTTATTGCATGTGTTCTTGCTGTTTTGCTGATTGCATTTTTTGACAGAGCCTCAAGGTATCTCATTGCCATTTGGCCACCAAACGACTCAAGACCTGCAATAAGGACATTTATGTTTATCCCATTCTTAACCTTCATTGTTTTTGCAACCTCTACAATGCAACTATAATCCTCCTTTGAACCTGAAACCTCAAGGCAGCTTTCATGCACAAGAAGCATAAGCATTTTCTTTGCTTGAAGCACAATTAGCACATCAGTGCCTTTTGCCCCCTCCTCTGCCGCAAAACACTCAACATCACGTTCTATGTTTCTTAGCCTTGTTTTGTAGAGCAAATGATCTATTTGCTTTATCTCCCCGCTCAAATAGAGTTGCATCAAATCCGAATCGTAAATTGCATCCATCAGCTGCTCAGCGCTCTCAAGCTTCTCCCACCTTGCTTCCAACTCTGTAAGCCTTTCTGTCCACGCGCTGACGCCCCCCTCGTAAAGCTTGAATCGCCCCCATGGCAGAAAATCTGATTTTATATAGTTTTCAACAGCAAGTGCCATTTTTACAAGGCTTGCATCCCCCTCTTTTCCATATCTGGTCAGATAATACCAGCCAATGAAATGCGCTGGCGGCCAAAAGATTGTTTCCGGATTTAGTAGCTTCCTGCAGCTTTGCATAAGCTCCTCATTAAACGCTTGAAATTTATCTCTCTCCAAGTTGCTTGTTAAGAACCCGCTTCTGTGCTGCTGCAGCTTGTATATAATATTAGCCGCATTCACTGCCTCAAGTAGGGAAAGCTCGGCATTTGTTGGATAATACACTATGTCAAGCTCTGACTCCAAATTCGTGCGGCGGTTTATTTCAGACATATATAATTTCCCACAAAATAGCTTTTAATATTCATATGCAACAGGCAGTTTGAGTAGAGTTTTGGCAATCGGGCCCTAATAAATCGGCTTTCCTATGCGCATTTTCTATTTGTTGAGTTTCTTGGATTTTGCTGACAATAGCGCCAATTTTAGCACCTTTAGCGGAAGCATGGCGCACTTTATCCTTGAGGGTCCAGGGTCAATCCCCCCAAGCAAGCCAAGAACAAGTTTTTTATCTGCACCCTGCACTTGGGAAAGTTTTTTTCCCTCAAGCCTGCTTGCAAGCATGGAGGCGCACGCAATCGAAATGGCGCATCCGCTTCCCTCAAACCGTATCTTATTCACAACTCCTCTTCTTACCAGCACCTCAATTCTCACCTCGTCCCCGCACAGTGGGTTGGAATCAAATGCTGCGCCGTCCGGCCTTTCAATCCTTCCCCTGTTTTTCGGGTTTCTGTAATTATCAAGGATTATCTCCCTGTATAGCTCGTCGTTGCCTTCCATTGTCAGTTGCCCCTGCTCAATCCGTTCCAAATATTTTTTTTGCCCTTTCAACTCCGCTGCAAAGCTTTTCTACGTCCTCCTTCCCATTGTAGATGTAAAACGAGGCCCTTGCAGTGGCGCTGACACCAAGGGCCCTGTGAAGCGGCATCGCACACTGGTGGCCTGAGCGCACCATGACGTTTTCCCTGTCAAGTATTGTCGCAAGGTCGTGTGGGTGTATGCCAGGCGTGTCAAATGCAACTATCCCGCCCTTCCATCTCTCCTGCCCGCACCTGTAAACAGTGCAGCCAAGTTCTTCAAGGCCCTTTTGGCACAAATCAGCAAGCGCAATCTCATGCCCCCTGACTCTTTCCAATCCAATCTTCTCAATATACCCAATTGCCGCCATCAGCCCTATTGCCTGTGCAATTGGGGGCGTTCCTGCCTCATACTTTGCGGGGGGGTCTGCATGCGTGAAGCTGCCAATCTCAACTGAGCGAATCATGTCCCCGCCTCCCAAAAATGGAGGAGTGCTCTTCTGCACGCTCTGGCTTATGAACAATACGCCGATTCCAGTTGGCCCCAGAATCTTGTGGCCAGAAAAGGCAAGAAAATCGCAGCCGATTTTCCCAACGTCAAGCCTTATGTGCGGGGCAGACTGTGCAGCATCCACAAGCACCCTTGCGCCTTGCTCCTTTGCCTGCCTGCAAAGCCTAGCCACATCATTCACTGTGCCTATCGCATTTGATGCGTGTGCAACTGCAAGAACCTTCGGCTTTTTTGCCAACAACTCATCTGCCTGCCTCATATCCAGGCACAGCGTGCTTGTGTCAACTCTTATTGCCTCCACCCTTGCCTTCCTTGCCTTTGCAACAATCTGCCAGGGGACAATGTTTGAATGATGCTCCATCTGGCTAATCAAAACCATGTCGGCGTGCGAAAGGTTGGCCCCTCCCCAGGCATAGGCAGCCAGATTAATCCCTTCCGTGGTTCCTTTCGTAAAGACAATTTCATCGGGCCTTGCTCCAATGAACCTTGCCACCTTTTCCCTGGCCTTCTCGTACAAGTCGGTTGCCTGCTCAGACAGGCTGTAGGCCCCCCTGTGGATGTTTGCATAGCTTCCTTCGTAAAATTCCACAAGCGCCTCTAACACTGCACTTGGCTTTTGAGTGCTTGCCGCATTGTCAAGATAAAAGACCGGCTTTCCATTGATTTTTTTATTAAGAAGCGGAAAGTCAGCCCTGATTTTTTTCTCATCCAATGTCATCAACAAATCCGATTATTGGGTTGAGCTCCTTTACAAACCTTGCCCCTGCCTCCTTGTCCATTCTTGCTAAGCACTCCTGGTAAAATCCCCTTGTTATGATGCTTTTAGCGCCAGCCTCGCCAAGCCCCCTTGTCTTTAGGTAAAACAGTTCCTCTTCCTCTGGCTGCCCGACGGCTGCACCATGGGCTGCTGAAACATCATTGTTTTGCACGTCAAGTGAGGGCATGGAGAAGCTTTGGGCCGAATCTGAAAGCATGAGGACCTTTTCCCTAAAGTCTGTTGTTGAAAGCTGCGCCTGCCTTGAAATCTTAAGAAGCCCGTTGAAATTCGAAACTGCTCCCCCGTCAAGCGCCCCTTTTGCAAAAATCTGGTTTTCAGTTCCTTGCGCATCATGCACAGCATCTTGCTGGAAATAATATCGGGCATTCCCAAAACCGTAAAATATCCCGTTGTAATGCGAAGATGCAGATTCACCGACAAGAAAGCTTCTAGTTGAAAGGACGCTTGTCCCGCACCCTAAGCTTGCCTCGTCAACCAAAACCTTTGCACCTTTCTGAACGTCAAACCTCTTTGAGAAAGCCTCCAAAGCCCCGCCCATATTCCTGTTCAATGATGCACACGATA
>VGKX01000032.1 GCA_016866895.1 Candidatus Parvarchaeota archaeon | reverse complement strand
TGCACATGTGGAAGAAGGTTTGATAGGCTTATCCTAAGGTTGGTGTCCTCTGGAAGCGCATCATAGACATTCCACAGGTTGTGCAATATGTTGTCCCTTGCCTTCACCCAGTCGGTTTTCATCTGTTTTATGTTTCCGCTTTTCCACGCAAGCTCTATTTGGTCTTTAAGCTTGTGGGCAGTCTCTATTACTTTTGATATGCCTGCGTCGTTGAGCTCTTTTTTTGTGATTGACGAGGATACGCCCATTAGCTCGTTTCCCGATGCGTCAGACCAGCCGGCATAGGTGCCGCCGCTTCCTGTGTAGTAGGTGAAAGTTGAGTTTTCAACCGACAGGTTTGCGACATTTGCAACGCCAACATTTACGCCTGCAAGAGTCAGGCTTGCCCCAACCCTTCCAGGCCCCCTGATGCGCTGGTAGCCATGCTGCAGGTTATCCTTGCTTATGTCAACCCCTGCGGTTATTTTTGTCTGCGCCGAACCAATCGTTGCCCCAATGCTAATCATGGCATTTTCACCAAGATTGTTGACAATTGCAGCCCAGGCTTGCCTTCTAAGTGCGGCTGTCTGCGGGTCGTTTCCAACAAGCTGCTGCAAGCTGATGGTTTTGCGGGCAAGAGCGCTTGGATTATCGCCGCCAATAGTGATTGTGCTTTTGAACGGGTCGTTTTTGTTGAATGTAAAAATCTGCGAGGGCGTGAAATTCAGGCTTGTCCCGGAAATGGAGAGGATTGCCTGTTTGCCCACATTGAATGTGGTGTTCACATTTTCAACAGTAAAGCGCTTTGCATTGTCATAGTAGTATTTTGCATCTGCAACAATGCTAAAGCCAGGCACGTCCAGTGTGGCTGTTGCAATGCCGGTTTTGTTATCAGCAGAGGCAAAGAACTTGATTTTCTGCCCCTTAAGCGTGTCAAGTGTGATTGTTCCCCCAGACTCCTTTCTGTCAACTTTGAGGATGTACTCGTTTTTTCCAAGTGTTATGGTCATTTCGTTTTGCCGCTCAAGCTTGAAGTTGCGAATAAAAAGCAAAAAGTCGCGCCTTGCGCCTGTCGCATCCCTGTCGCGGATGATGTCGGATAGCACAAAGGATTTCTGGTTGCCGTTCTCATCAACAAGTGTGAATTTTCCACCGGTTGCCTTCATCTCGTTGAAAAATTTTGTTAGGTCATTCATTTTATGAAGGCGGAAATTCATCAAATTGTCAACAACCTGCTTATTGTCAAAGCCATTGGTCGTGTGGGAAAGAGCTTCAATTGCACTTGTCTCGGCGCTGACATTAAAAGTCGACTTAGGCACAAGATCAAGTTTCGGGGAGAAGCTGGTTTCTGGAAGGGCTTGGATTGAAGGAATCGAAGGTGTGGTTTGTATTGGAGGAAATTTATAGGTGGACATGATGTTTTCCATGGATGATTTTATCCTTTGATAGAGGTCTTTTGCGCCTGCGACTATTGCAAACAGCGCCGACTCCGGATGATTGTATCCCTGGAACTCCCTATTTATTGACATGAGCGTTTTTTTTGCGTTTTGAGGAAGGGAGCTTAGCACCCTGTCTTTTGCAAGCTGGCGCACGACATCAAGTTGTGTGGGGTCGTATTTCTCCTTGCCTCCAATGGATTGGATGTAATTGTCAAACACATTGTTGAAAATATCCTCAAGTGTCATGCCCTCCTTGGCCCTCAAGTAGCCCACACGGCCGTATTTGAAGCTCTTCTTGGTGAAATCACGGACAATGAACTGCTCTATCTCAGGTGTTAGGTCAGCGGCTTTGAGCTGGTTTTGCGGATGCTTTGCAAGATACTCCCTAAGCTCGGTGATTGAGCGCAAGGTGCGCGTGAATGAGAGTTCAAGATAACCTTCCTTTGTTTGTGCAAACCCAAAATTTGCCGCGTCTTGCTTTGCTATATCCGAGACTTTCATCTTTGCAATGTAGTCCTTCCACTCATTTGAGGAGGAATAAAATGCCTTGAACGCCTCGTGCTCCAGTTTTTTCAGCTCGGCAGGCCGCGCCCCTGCAGCCTTGCGCTGCGCATAGTGGGAAACGTGCTCTTCAGGAGTCATCGACTTTTTATTCTCCTTGCCGGATGTTTCCGGTGCTTCCATCAAAAGAGTGCTGAACAGGAACATTGCGCCACCCCGAAAAGTTGCAACAATATTGACTTGCGCATATCATGCAGGTTATTTGCAACTTAATTGCTGGTTAAATTTGGCAAGAACCCATATATAAGCGTATATTGAGGAAAAATATGAGGGGTTCTCCTGGCAATGGTTGGAAGCGTGCTTGACAAGAGCCCGGAAACAAACAGCAAGAAGCAGGACTGACTGCTGGAAAGTGGTGGCGGCAAATGTTTGTGTTTCAAATAAGTTTCGTTCAGCTGCAGGACAGCACAAAAAACCAAGGCAGTTCGGGAGCCACAATATTAGGACCTGGATTGATTAGCCAGGAGAATTTCACACATGAGATGAAGGTAAGAGAGAGTGCAGTTAAGGTAGCCAGTGCCGCACAATTTGATTATCTTTTCAAGATTACTGCCGAAGCGGCATCTGAAACACCTCTTGTTTTAGGACCAACTGGCGATGCAAGCTACTTTTACAGGTATGGAAAAAGAGGCTCAAACACGTTTGGAGCCCACATGTTAGCAGGACTTCTTAATATGATTAGATATGGTGTGGAGCACAACATACCGCTTGCGCAAAAGGACATTGATGACAAGCTTCTGCCCCTTGAAGCCTTGTTTGGGGCTGAAAAATTCAGGCAACTTTCCAGGATGGCCATAAGCAACGAGGAATTGGATTGCCTGTTCCAAATTTCGTTTAATGCAAGGATACAGGGTGCGCAAAGTGTTGGCGGGCAGGCGGTCCCAAAGCACCTGTTTTTCGGCTCAAGCAGGCTTGAGACAAGTGAGGGGGAAATTGTCAAGTTTGAAGGCGGGCTTAAAAAGCTTATGGATGAGTGCAAGGTTTTTGTGGATAATTTATTGCAGCCAAAAGAAAAAAGGGCAAAACTTGCCATGGTGAGCCACTGCCAGTATCCGCAGGCCCAAGAGGAGGCTGTCGAAAAATACCTGGATTTGCCTGGGCTTGGCGCAAGCGAAGGCGTTCCTTCAACATTTTCACCGCAGCTGGTGAGAGGCTTTTTGAGGCGGGAAATGAAATTTGATGGAGTGATTGTAAGCGATGCATTGACATGTTGGGGCTGCGGACATTCGTGCAAAAACTGCAGCCGCAGCTTGCGGATGATAAAATTGACTTTTCAGACTCAAAATCAGCAATACGGGCCAATGCTGCAATAAGGGCATGGGCATTTATATACGCAGCATACGCCGGGATAAACTGGATGCTTGAGTCAAAGCCTGATGAAAAGGAAGGCAAAGAAGAGTTTTTCAAGGTAGTTGAAAGGCAGTACAAATCAGACAAAGAGTTTGCAAAAGTGCTTGATGACCTTGCATTGGAGTCATTGTTTTTGA
Source organism: Candidatus Parvarchaeota archaeon (assembly GCA_016866895.1). Taxonomy (NCBI): domain Archaea; kingdom Nanobdellati; phylum Candidatus Parvarchaeota; species Candidatus Parvarchaeota archaeon. The sequence continues at coordinate 5,928 of VGKX01000032.1, read as the reverse complement.
AGCTGAAGCTTGTGCCTGAAGAGAGCAGGAAAGCACTTGACCTGGAAGTGCTTGGCAGGATGGAGCTTGCTGATTTGAGCCGCCCGGCTGCAAAACTGGATTTTGAAAAAGCGCGGGCAATTGAAAGGCTGCGACAGTGCCTTGAAAACCCGGATGCGACCAAATCCCTGAAACTGAAAATAGCAAGCCTGCAGGAAGGCGGGCTTGGGGAAGAAGGGCTTGCATACAGGCCGCCTGAGCTACAAGCTGTAGGCGAATATTTTTCAAGGTATTCTGACTTGTGGAACAGAAGCGGAGTCATTGCACTTGAATTCAGGAAAAACATACTTGAAGCTAAGACAGGCAAAAAATTCAAGAGCCTTGAGGACTTTGGCCGCGATGCGATTGGCAGGAGAAACGATGACAAGTTCATTGAATATTTATTCTCAAACAAGGAGTTTGTAGAAGCATACAATTCCATAGAATGGAATGGAACTGAAATGCGCTCAGTTTTCAAAAACCAGTACCAGACGGCTGCCGGAAAAGCCGTTCCTGAGCCTTTTTCAAAACAGGGACTGATGGAAGAAAAATAAAGACCCGCTTCACTAAAAAGCAAAAGCCAGGCGCGGCTCCAAGAAAAATCCTAATTTGCGCCCTGGCTTTTGCGCCGCTTTTGCTCTTCCTGCCGCCTTTTCTGCTCCTCCTGCGACTTGTAATCATCCTGGAGCTTTTGCAAGTGCTGCCCGGTCGTTGTCCTGCCAATGTCAAGTGAGGTGTAGTATTCCTGCTCGTTTGAGTAAACCCGGCCATAAGTCATTTGGTCATCAAGCCTGCCTGAAACAGTGTCAAAGAACGTGTCTTTTCTTGAGTGCATTGGTTGGTTCATTCCGACAGCGGCAAATGTTGGCGCAGTGACTGGCAAGAGGGCATAGCCAAGCCCCTCGCCAACCGTAGTGACAAGCTTCCTGTCAAGGTCAAGGAACCTTTGCGCAGGGGACTTTGGAGCCTGCAGCGTGTAGAGCATGTCAGCCTGCTGTATATCGCCTTGCATTTGCGCATGCTCAGCCCTTAAGCTGCCTGCCGTATTTATGAGGGACTGGGCTTCAGGCCCTGAATCGGGCTTATATTGCATCCCAAGGATGGATGACTCTGATTTTGGATTGAAATATTTGTCGGCTTCAGGTATTTTTGAAACAATGTTCTTGTTAATGCCAAGCACGGCTTCTTTTACACTAGAGTCATAAAGGTAGCCTGCCTCAATTTCACTTGCTGTCTTGTACATCATGTTGAGCGCTTCGGTGCGGTTTTGCAGCGCCAAAGATGCTGCATAAAGCCACTCCTGGTTGTCAACAGTTTCTTGGTCTTTTTCCTTGACATGCACGTCCATGCCAACTTGCCTGTATTGTTTTAGTTCCTTTTCAATTTCATTTTCCTTGTCAAGGCCTGTAATGACAGTTGAGGATTTGAGGATTTGCTTTGCCTGCTCTTCAGTTAGGGCACCTGGTTCAACAGTCTTCATCTGCTTTGAGCTTTTTTCAATATAGTAGATTTCATTTCCTGGGGCCTGCGCTGTGCCGTTTGAATAATCAACTAGCTGCTGCGCAGTCATGCCACCCAGGCTTTTGAACCGTGCCGAGTATGCCTCATTGAGCTGCTGGTCTGTTGGATTCTCAGTCGGTTTTATCCGAACCACTGAGCCGTCAAATTTTATTCCAATATACCCGTCAGCCACGATTTGTGAAATTGTTGGCTTGAATGCTGTTGCGGTATTTGTATAGTCCTCCTTGTCGGTTTGCTCGACTTTGATTATGCCAAGATGCGACAGTTGGATTGCAAGCGCAATTGTAGGGTCTGGAGTCTGCACCCCGTCAAATGATGAAGGATTTGAGACAAACATTTTGCGCTGTGCCTCATCCGGCGCTTGCCCAGTTATCTGCGAGGCTATCTCAATATAGGATTCTGAAGCAACCTGGGCTGCAGACGCATTGGCAAGACCAATATTCTTGTCTGCCTTTGCATCAAACTGGGGCGTGCCTGGAAGCCCTTCAAAAGACCTTGTGGCGGAAACAACAATTTCCAACTGGCCTGAGTTTACCATGGACTCTATTTGCCTGCGAGCATCTTCTGAAATGCCAAGTTGGCCATCTGGAGTTGTGACAAGCGGAGCAATCTGCTGCGCGACAAGGCCGAAAGTGGAATTTATTTGCTGGCGCTGGTTTTGGTCAAGGGCTATTGTGTTGAAGTGCATTGAGTAGGATTGCAGTTGCGCCTCTTGCGAATCACTGTATTGGGCGGGTTTGATAATGTCAGAGCCGTGGACATATTTGTCCAGGTAGGTTTCCTGCTGGGAAAGAGCAGTGTAAAGAAAATCTGAATCTCCGGCAGGTTTTTGTTCAGGAATTGAGTACTTGAGTGTTGCTTGTTTTAGCCTAAGTTCAGCCAGCTGCGATGTTGACTCATCTATTTGCGCCTGGATGGTTGAAATCTCCGCCTCTAAAACTTCGCGCGTGTTATAACTTGTACCTTTTTGGGCTAAACCTTGGCTTTGCTCAGGCTCAGGCATTGAATATAACCTATCTTGTTTATCCCAAAGCAGCCGTTGGTTTTTAGATGCCGTGTTTTCAATTGCCGAAATTTGTGCAGTCAGCCTGTCAAGCTCCGATTTGGACTGCGTATAATAGTCGGCATCAGGATTTACCTCAACCTCGCGCTTGGAATTTTGGTATGTCCTGATTAAATGGCTTGTCTGGATGTTTATGGAGTTGGAGATGAGTTCCAGGACCTCTACATCAGCATGCTTTGCCAAGCTTGAGATATTTGCGGCTGCCTGGGATTTTTGGATTTCAAGCGCGTCTTGTATTTTGGCCGCCTCGCCTTGTAGTTTCTGGACTTCTTCAAACGCCTTTGAGCTTGCGTAGTCAAGCTGTGCTGTTTTGCCCGGCCTTTGCGGCTGCTGGGCCTGCAGTTCCTGTTGCTGCTGTTCAATGTTTGCAAGCTTTGACGAGAGCATGAACTGTGTTTTAGACAGCTGTGCTTCAAGTTGGCCAATCGCCTGCAGCGGCTGCGATTCGGCATTGTAAAGCGAGTCAGAAACTTTTGAGATGCCTGTCTGGTAGGTAGAGAATGTTTGATGAAGCAGTGTGGCAAGCTTTTCGTATTTTTCGCCAAATTCCGCCTCCTTGCTGGCCTGAGAATGGATGCCGCCGTAATTGGCATAAAGATTGGCTGCGGCAGACAGCACGGCCGCACTTGAGCCTGCGATTGGGGCAAGAAGGCTGGTTTTCTGCTCAGAGGTAAGCGGGTCTTCAAGAATCCTTGAAACAGTATGATATGTTGCCTGCGTCTGGTATTGGCCAAGTATTGGTAGGGTTTGCGCCTGCGTGCTTAGGGCAAAGGAAGCCGAAAGCGCGCGGCCCGCATTGAGGTAAACAGCCGTGTTTGAGGAGATTTCACTTAGCGCAATCTCGTGGAATGTGGCATTGGCCGCATTGTAGTTTTCCCTGGCAAGCTTTATTGACTCTTCAAGGGTTTGCACTTTTGCCTGCAGATAGTTAAGCTTGTCAAGCGCTTCTGGCATTTTCCCGAATTTGGATGGTTTTGTCTGCTCAATGCCTTCAGCTGCAATCTCCTGGCTTGATAGCTGCTGTTTGGTCAGCTGCAAATCCGCCTCAAGGGATTTTACGCGCCCAAGATAAACTGATTTTTGGCCGTCAAGCCTGGCTTCGGCTGCAAAAACAGAGGCATTGATGTCAAACTTTGCCAAGGCAAGGTTTTTCTCCGCCTCCATATCGGCCTCAATCTTTGCATATCTTTGCTCGAGCCTTGATTTGAGTTCAGCGCCTTTGTAGCCTGCTTCAGTAAGGAATTCTTCGTATGATTGTTTTTTGGAGTCGGTTTTTTCCTGATACTCTTTCTCAATCGCGCTCCTCTGCTCCTTGATAGTGGTTTCAATGGCCTTTGTTGAGGCTGACTCAAGAATGGCTTCGCGGGCCTCCTGTTTTTTGTCAGCTGCATCCTTTTTGGCCTTTTCAACCATCTCTTCATAGGATTTTCTCATTGCATCGCGCTGCTCCCTAGATTCATCAGAGCAGAGTTCAAAGGCAAGCTGATTTAATGCAAGTGAGGCGCTAGTGTTTGTGGCTGCCTTGACAGCCGACTTGACAGACTCGTCTGCCTGTGCCTTTGTGTCAGAAAGGGAGCTTACAACAAACGCAAGGCTTGTTGGCGAGTACCTTCTGAGGATTTCAGTGTCGCTTGCCCCGGAAGTCGCATTTCCCAGGAACTGGTACTCCCTGACAAGCTCTTTTTGCACGCTTGTGCTGGCTGCATTCAGGTCGCCAAACAGCACGTCTTTTTGGCCCTTAAGGTTTCCAATTATTGCATCCATCTGAACCTTGATTTTATCACGCGTTTCCCTGTCACCGTTTTCCTGAGCCTGATTATATTGCAAAGAAAGCTCCCTAAGCTTGGTTGTTTGTGCCTGCACATCCGGCTTTGCCTCTGACACAAGCATGCCTGATTGTATTATTGAGTCCTGAATGGCGTTTACCTTGGCTGCAGCCTCCTGAGATTTTTTCATCAAGGCAGCGTCGTCTGGGCTGGCTTCAAGCTGCTTTTTTATAGAGTTAAGGTTGTTTGTCTCAAGGATAAGCTGGCCAAACAGGCCGTCGACTTTCTTATAGCCTTCGATAAGCTGCGTTGACTGTGCTGCTGCAGTTCCCCTGAAGCTGTCCGCGGTTGCAAAAATGGTTGTGACGCCTGCAGAAACTTTGCGCTCTTCTTCAGTAAGGGAAATTTTCATATCGGCAAATTGTTTTTTTTGCCCTTTGTCAAGAGAGGTCAAGTCGCCATTCAGGCAGGCGATTGCCTGCGCATCGGTAATTTGAAGCGCGGCAGAAACAGAGCGGACCTTGTTCTCAAAGTCTCCGGCAGCCTTGATTTGCCTCAAGGCCTCCTCCCCATGCATCATTTTTTTCCATAGGTTGCTTTCCGCATAGTCGGCTGTCGCCCCGCCTGTTATATCATAATAATTCTGCCTGGCTGTGTTCAAGTCAAGCATCTGGCTTATTGTTGCTGCCTGGGCGGCTGCAAGCTCCTCAATCTTCTTGTTTGGAATGTTGCCAAGCTCGGAAAGCTTTACGACGGTGTTGAGCGCAGCCAGGCCAAACCTGAAGTCTGCCGCCGAAGAGGACTTTTCCAGCCTGTTCCTGTCAGAAAGCACATCAAGTGAGGAGAGCACCAGCTTGTTTGCGTCTGCAAGGCTTCCGTTCCCTATTGCAGTGCGCTGCGATTCAATTGCCTCAAGGCCCTCCAGTATTGCCTTTGCCTTTGAAAGGGCCTTGCCGTCGCCTTTTGTGGCATCAAGGACATTTTGGGAGAACTCCTGTATTGCCTTGTTTCGCTCTTGTGCCCCGGTTGCCGTGCGAAGGCTTTCTTGCAAGTCGGAAACAAGCTTGGCAAGCTTTTCATTATCTGGCCCCACTGCATCAACAAGGCGTGAAACGGCGTTTAGATGGGCCTGGTCTGACAGCTGCATGGCAATTTCAAGGACTTGTTTTTTTTGCTCGGGGCCAAGGCTTTCAAGTGAAACCGACTTCAAGTATTCTTTTTTGATATCCTTGACAGCATCAGGCGCCTCCCTTACAAAGTCCCTGAAAAGCCTGAAAGACTGCTTGTCTGCAATGTACAAGAACAGCTTGTTTGCATCAATGAACGTCTTGGCCGCATCAGTGCCAAAAACCTGGGAGGCAAAAAGGCCTTTTGTATCAATACTCTCACCGGAGGCAGTCCTGTATCCTGAAATAAACTTTTGTGCCCCCTCAACGTTCCCTGAGTCCAGCAGCCGCAGATAATTGTTTTTTGATTCAGTGTCCTGCCCAAATTGGCGCAAGACCTCGTCATTTTTCACTGCATTGACAGTCAGAAGGACAAATCCCCCGACCTCGCCTG
>VGKX01000031.1 GCA_016866895.1 Candidatus Parvarchaeota archaeon | reverse complement strand
ATCCTAATTCCGATAACCCTTTGATTGGGGCCACAATGTCTGCATGCAGCTTTTTGTCAGTGTAAAACCGTAGCGGCCAGAAATTCAAAGCCCTTTTGCAATAAGATAATTGTAGATGACTGCTGCCAGATAGCCAAATACAAATCCTGCGACAAGGCCCAGAAAAAGCCCAATCGCGGCCCCAATGAAATGGGGGCCGTAGCCTGGATAAATGCTTGACATCATGCTAGTCATGCCAAGCCCGAAGCCAAATATGCCGAAAATGGCTATGAAAAACATTGCAAGTGCATCCAAAACACCAAATGCGACTCCAAATGCCATTGGGTCAAGCCTTGTGTTACTAGGATTTGCAGCCTTTCTTGCTTTTGCCATTTTGTCTCACCAGCAAAAGTAGTTGATTTGCACTGAATATAAATCTTTCCGGACAATAAATGGCCCTGGTAGGGACAATGCTCAAGCTGTATAATACGCTTTCAGGCAAAAAAGAGGCATTTGTGCCGAAAAAACCAGGCAAGGTATTATACTATACATGCGGGCCGTCGGTTTACAATTTTGCCCACATAGGCAACCTGAGGACTTTTTTTTGGGAGGATTTGCTCAAAAGATTGCTTTTTTTGAGGGGCTTGAAAGTAGTTCACGCCATGCCTATTTCTGACATGGAGGACAAGGCGATTGCCGCGTTCAATTCGCAGCACGCAACAACCGATTTTGAGAAATTCATAATGCCAAAAATTCGAAAATTCAAGCAGGACATGGACAGAATTGGAATTGGAAGGCCAGGGCATATTGTCAGGTTCAAAAAATCAATTCCGTGGATTATAACATGGGCAAGAAAGCTTGAGAAAAAGGGAGCCGTCTATGAAGATGGCAGGGGAAACCTGGTTTTCAGGATTTCAAAGGCGGAAAATTTTGGCAGGCTTGCAAAGCTTGGCAAAGCCGGCAAACAAAAAAAAGGAGTCAGGCTCTCGGACGATTATTCTGCACAAGGCAGGTATGATTTTGCCATCTGGAAAAAGGCGGCAAGAAGTGATGGGAAGCTGAAATGGAAATCCCCCTGGGGGCAGGGAAGGCCAGGAACGCACGCATACTGCAGCGCAATAGCGTACAAGTTTCTTGGCAAGTCCATAGACATTCATGCAGGGGGAGTTGACAACATATTCCCGCACCATGAAAACGAGATTGCCCAGTCGGAAGTGATTGCCGGCAGGGGTTTTGTCAGGTACTGGTTCCATGTCAAGCACCTTACAGTCAACAAGAAAAAAATGTCAAAAAGCATTGGGAATGTCTACTATCTCAAAGACCTTGAGGACAGAGGATTAAGCCCGCAGGATTTGAGGTATTACTACCTTCAAAAGCACTACAGGCAAAAGCAGGATTTTGATTTTAGGGCCGCAAAAAGAAATGCGGAACGAAGACTGGAATTGGTGCATCGCGTAAAGAGATGTTTTGAACAGATGGGAAATGCCGACATGCGCAATGCCCTGAGCCTGGGAAAAGCCCGCATCAACAGGCTTTTGGACGACGACTTGATGGTTCACTTGGCCCTGAAGGCTTTTGAGAAAATTACGGAAAAAATCGCAGGTGCAAATGGCACTGATGAGAAGACACGGAAGGAGTATGTAAAACTTGCTGGGCTTTTAGAAGCTGTAACTGGGCTAAGATTCAGATGAATGCGGGCAATAGTCGTCTTTGGCACTGTGCGTTTAATCAAAGTTCTTAGTGCATCAATATGTAAAATTTTGTACTTGTTAGTTGATTTAATACGACTATAGAAGCAAGTATTATATAGAGGAAAAGCAAATAAAAATAAGCAATGCAGCCGGATTGAGACAATTCGGTTGTCTTGAAAATGACGCGTAAGCTGGCAGCCTCTGTCAAGTAGTCGGCCATTGGTGTGGTGTCTGGACTTAATCTCGCCGCACGGAACCCTTGCTTGTTAAGCTGTCTGCGCTGCGAAGAAGATAACCTCTAAAACACGCGCATGGGTTAAGTTTGATTCGCGCAATGATGTTTGAGGAACTTCTTCACCGAGTCCAGCTAATCGCGGCTGCATTGCAAAAACATAACACCTAATTTTAAACAGAGCGGAATTTAAGAAAAGAGCTTTGCGCCCCGGGAAGGATTTGAACCTTCGACCTACTGATTTGCAGCAACCTCCTTAAACGCGGCATGGGCCGGAAAACCTGAGTTCATCAAAGAGAGGCTTTAACAGTCAGTCGCTCTACCAACCTGAGCTACCGAGGCATTGGATAACTAAATTATTGGCCGCAAATTTCACCCGCCTGGGGCCTTGAAGCCAAGGTTTTTCATTTCGAAGTGCACATTTAAAAATATAATCAGGAAAGTAGAACTGCGACATGGCTAGAGTCTGCCTGTTGCGCCAGGTCGTTGCATGATTTCCATTGTTGCAGAAGGGATTGGCTTTGGGCACATCCGCCGCTGCATGCGAATTGCAAGGGAGCTTGAAAAAACAGATGAAGTGGAGATAATTACATACGGCAAGGCAGCCGATGTTTCAAGGCAGGGGGGCTTTGAGACAAAGAACCTTGGCATCGACTTTTCGCTCAGGTTTGGCAAAAAGAACATAGATATTGAGGCAAGCGCATTTGACTATATCATGAAAGTGAATTTTCCCGTAATTTCAAAACTGCACAGGCAATTTCGCCGCGACAGGCCAAAAGCGGTTCTTATTGACTCAAGCGTTTCAGCACTTGTTGCATCCAAACTTGCCGGAATTAAAAACGTGGCCTACCTTGCAAACCAGACGGACTTTTCAAATTTCCCGGCATTCACAATGGTAAAAAAATCTGCCAGATACCTGGGAAGGCAGGTTGCCCAAATCCCAAAAGTCGTAATTGTCCCAGATTTGCCCCCGCCCTATTCCATTTGCCTCAAAAACCTGGATTTTCATGGGAAGAGGGAAAAATTCAGGTTTGTCGGGGGTATTGCCAATAGATACCCAAAAGGCAGCAGCAGCAAAAAGGCAATTGCGTTTGGCGGAGAGGAGGACGGGGGCATACTTGACGAGCTTGGGCAAACAGGCCTGAAAATGCAAACCGCAAGCAAGGCATTGGCGTCAAGATACAAAAACCTGGAGTTGAAAGAGGATTTTGAGCAGATGGCAAGTGCAGCCGGCATAATAATCACTCACGGCGGCCACACGACTTTGATGGAGTGCATTATTTCAGGCAAGGCGATTGTAGGCATTGCCCTTGGGGGCTACGCTGAGCGCGAGGCAAACCTTGGGCAAATTGCGGCCCTTGGCCTTGGTGAGAGGCTTGAGCCCGGGTTTGTTAACAAAAAGACCCTAGAATTCGCCTTTCAAAGTGCTCTGAAAAAAGGCCAGGAATCCGCATTGTTGCGCAGGTTTGCGCAAAGTTTTGACGGGGCAAAGTTGGCGGCAGGGATTATCAGAGATGAAGTTGCCAGATAAAGGCTAAATTTTCAACCGCCCTTTTTCAATTTTCAGCAAATAATAATAGGTTCTTCTCGGGATGGCTGCTTTTTTGCATGCGTGTGCAACGCTTCTGCCTTTCTTCACAAGCTTTTTTGCAAGCCTGAATGCCTGCTCCTTTGACCCTCGCTTTCTACCTGGGGTGTCGTGGGTGACAACAATACGTATGCCGGTTTTTTTCAGGGATTCGATTACCCTGCCCCTTACCCTTGAGTATGCAGATGCGGAAAAGAATATGGTTTTGGCACTTGTTCGTGAAAGAAGAAATGCGAGGATAGACGCGCAAGGCCTCGAGCAAAACCTGAATGCCTTTGCATTTGGGAAGCTGGCAATTTGCTCGGACATGACCTTAGGGCTGCCATACAATGATTTTATCTTGATGTTTCCAAACCCTTTTTGCAGCAACCAATCAACCCTTAAGATGCTTGAGGAATTTGCCTCCCCTGCCCCCCATTATTGATTCGTATTCCTGCAAAAATTTTTGCGCCTTGCCTTCGTCAATCTCAAACAGGCTGCATATGCCTTCCATTCCCGATATGCCAAGCGAAATCGTGCATCCTATCCCAAATTCCTCGGATGCGTTTGCTGGAAAACCCGATTCGGCCAAAAGCTTCCCGTGCACAAGCTCGCCGATGTTTTTTGCCCCTTTATGCGATTTATCAAGCATTTCAAGTGCAGCAAGCTGGACTTCGCTTGGGCATTCCACAAGAGAGGGAAAGGGCGAATTTTTGCCCCTTGAATTGGCGTTTTTTGTGATGTAGTGCCGCAATATGGGTAGCAGGACAAGCCTTGAAATCCCCCTTTCCATGATTTTTCTTGCCTTTAAGCGCCTTGATTTTACAAGCGATAAAATCTCCTTGTTGGTCTTGAACGTTTCTCCTTCAAAGCCCCCAAATCCCCCATTTGCAAGAAGGCCTTTCACGTCTTTGTAGCCCTCGATGTTGTCAAGCACGCTGTCTGCGACTATTTTATGACTTGCCAAAATGGAGTTGTATTTGGCCAGCAGTTCAGATTCGCGGCCTTTTGCAAGCTCCTCTTTGGCATCCCTTGCCATGCAGGCTGCAGCGGCGCATATGAGAGCAACCCTGACGCTTTTGTTTTTAATAAGGCAATCCTGGGTCTTGGCAAGCGAAACCGCAAGGATTTTTGCGCTCTGCCCATATGCCCTTTTTACCCTCATCTCAAGCCCTTTATCGCTTGAAAGCCTGACTTTTGAAGTCATTGTGCTTCCCAAAACCCCATGCTCGATTGTTGCGACAACAGAGCCTGACTTGGATTGCTTCATTGAAAAATTCTCAGAAAATTCCCTGTATGCGACAATTGCGGCATCGCCTGCGCGATAGAGCGAATCAATGTAATTTCCGCCAAAGGGAAGAAAAGGGGTGATTTCAAGCGGGGCCTTCCAGCCACTTTTGTATGAAGAGGCATGCCTCGCTATTCTGTGGGCCGAAAGAGCCACGCGCGCCCTGTTAAGCGTAAATTTTTTGAGGCTTGCAAGATACCTGAAATGCCCAAGCTGCTTTTTCTGGTCGGCAAGCTCGTCTGCGCCCGCGTCCTCAAGCTCCTGCCTCGTCGAGTAAACAAGCGAGGCGAACGGGGAGTTGAAGCCCAGGGACTTCATTGCCCTGACATATCCCAGTATCTTTTCTTCGTTTTCATGGAGGTATTCTCCAGATGCCGAAAGCTGGTCCAGAAAGGAGTTTATTTCTGAAACAACGTGCATTGAGGCCATTGCAGGCAGGTTTGAAAATTCAGATTCCATACTTACCACTGTGCAAAATTATGGGCATTCTGGGTTAATAAGCCAGATGCAGCAGGACAAACAAGGACGCCCAAGCTGGCTTGTTTCTGGCAAAAAGAGAGGCCTCATGGGAGGAGCTTTTTATTGCTGATTTTTTCCTTGAGATACTCGGAGACGAATGAAAGGCGCGGGCCTTGCAAGGCGTCTTGCTCAATTTTCCTTTTTGTGGAAAGCACCGCTTTTAGCTCCTCAACCCATTCCTTGTGCCTTGAAATCCAGGGATAGGTAAGCATTTCTTCCGCCCTTTTTATGTCCACGTCCTTTGCCTTGATTGTCAGGTTGCCAAGAAATGAATAATCCTTAATATCCTTCATGGTCACTCCGATGAATCTTGCCTCCGGGACTGCGATGTCATTTGCAAGGTAAGCAAGGTTCATGCTGCCTGTCTTGATGGCCCAGTAAATGTACCAACCCCATGCATCACAGTCAGTGAACACGTAGACTGGAAGCTTCATGCTGGCAAGTTTTCTAACAAGGCGCCTTGTGCCCCTTGATGCCTGGCCTTTTGGAGTGACAAGGATGCAGTTTTCCTTCTTCCAGAATTTGTCCTCATTTAGCCTTTGCCACATGGCATCCTTCTCGACAACCAGAACATAATCGGCATCCACATCCAAAAACTGCATGTTGTTGTCAACGTCTGAGGGGATTGCATAGCCTGCCCTGCCCTGTTTTGAGCAATCTATCGTAGTCTCCTCGCCCCCGAATTTATCCTTGATTTTCATGCTGCCTGCAACAACTCCTTTGCGGTCAGTGTAAAGGTTGAGGTCTTCACGCTTGACTGTAAGGGCGACTTCCAGGTCCTCTATAAGCGGATTTGACTCCGACTGCTCTGAAAACAATTCCTCATCGACGTTTTCACCAAGGGAAAACTTCAGCTGGTAAAACAGACCCCTGATTGATGTGTGGGCCCCCTCGTCAAGAAATTTTTTGCACTTGTTGGCAACAGCCACAGTCTGCATGAATTTGCGGGCCTGGCCGACATTGACAAAAACCCTCTCTTCCGTCCTGTCCCCAAGCCTCAGGCAGCCAACCGATTCATCGTATTTGACATTTGACCTGCCCCTTGAAGGCGCTTCAAAGCTTGGGGTTGACCCTCTGTCAATCTCATCTATCATCTGCCCGCCAAGGCCTACTAGCCTGGAGAGTACATCCTGGCTTCCAAGTGCCCCTGCCTGGTTTTTGGCGGCTTTTGCCTGCTCATTCTTCTTGGCCATCGTCCCCACCGTTCCCCTCTCCGTTTCCAGACTCTTGAGGGATTTCCTCCTTGCTCTCTTCAAGCATTGACGCGTACTTTTCCTCAATCAGCTTTATGAGCTTCTTCTCAAGCTCGTCCTTTTTACCCTTGCCTGCAAGCTCTGAAAGGTCTGCCGAAAATTGTTTCACATACCGCAGAACTGCAGTTTTTCTTGCCGCCCTGTCCCTGTCAGTCCTAAGCCCGGAGATATACCTTTGCAGGTCGCGGGCAACCTCCATTACGGCATTTTTCACTTCCGCCACTACTTCCTCATCGTCTGATATGGCCTGTTTTCCAGCTCCAGTATACGGGACATGGACTGATGAGAGGTTTACCAGGATTGTCAGCTGCTGCTCATCGAAATTCTTTACATTGTACCTGTTCCAGTCAACAGATTTGATTGCCTCTGTTATCCCGCAGCCCGAGGCGTCAAAAAGAAGCGGAGCCCGGTTTGCGTACCTGAGTATTTCAGGCTGCCACTTGTCCGCCACCTTTCGCCCCGACTGGCCGCCATAGGCAATGGCGACTTCGGCAATGAAAGGTATGCCTCCCCTGTAAATCTTTGGGGGCCTTTCCCGCACCGACATGTAATCGGGGTTGAGGATGTTTTTTAGGGATTTTTCAACATGTTGCTGGCCTATCGGTATCACTGAGTCTGTTGCCGGGGCTATCCACTTGACCTTAGAAAATGCGCCTACCAGGATTTCTGCCTCGCCCCAGGAAAGCTCGGGGGGTTTTTTGGAAAAATCAAGAGTAGGGCACAGCTGCTCAAGCTCCTTTACTTTTGCTGGGCTGACCCTAACAAGGGCGTTTTGCAAAAACGAGCTTATTTTCATGTTTTCCCGATCAACATGTGCAAGCTCAAGCAAGTCATTGACAGTAATCCCAAGCGGATGGGGCTGGACAATGTGCGGCTTTTGCGGTATTGACTCGACTGCACGCGGGAATACGTGCGTCTCGCCAAACGGGTCGTGAAGGGTTATCTTTGCGTGCGGGTTTGCGATTGCAGTTCTCTTGAGATATTCATAAACCCCATAGGAGCTTTTGTCGTATTTGACGTCTGCAAACTCTGCTTCAACGACAACCCCCCTTTGACTTCCATCCTGGTCCTCTTCGGCCATGTTTGAAACAACTGCTGAATTGGTCTTGAAATCCACTGATATGTCGCAGGTTATGATTTTTTTGTCATATCCAGACTTTACATGCACGGGCTTGCCGGTTGTGATTTGGGAGTACATTGTGCAGCCGGTTGCGCCAATGCCCTGCTGTCCCCTTTGCTGGACGTAGCGGTGGAATTTGGTGCCTGCAAGCATGACGCCAAATGCCTTTCCTACGTGCTTTTTTGGGACACCCAATGCATTGTCTTCAACCCTGACAAAATACCGCTCTGGCTCAAGCTCCTTTATGCTAACCTTGATTTCAGGCAGGACCTTGCCTTCTTCTGCGGCATCAAGGGAATTGGTGACATATTCATGGATTATTGTTGTAAGCGACCTGGTTTTGCCTGAAAACCCAAGCATCTGCCTGTTTTTCTTGAAAAACTCGGCAACAGAGTGCTCCTTGAATTCTGAAAAAACCCGGTCAACTTCGCTCATGTAAATCACGCATAATACACGCAGGCGTTTCTTGCTGCTTCCCGCGTTTGGTCCACAAGCCCCTTATTGGAGGCCAAGCGTCTCCTTTACCCTGTTTTGCTTGAGCCTCGTTCTGGCCTTTTCCAAAAACCCATAGACAGAAGAATGATTTGCCCCCTCTATCAGCTTTAGGATTGCACTTGTGGCCATGTCGGCTGTTTCAAGGCTTGCTATTATTGATATCGTGTAGCCGTAAATGCTCAGGTCGCACTCTGCATCGGTTTCAATGATTTTTTTTGTTTTGCCTTCAGAGCCAATCACTCTGCTTTTGATTCTGGAAATCGACTCCCTGGAATTTGCAAAATCGCGAAGGTTTATGATCTTGAGGACGTTATTGTCTTTCAGGAGTTTAATGGCGGTATTTGGCTCAAAGCCGCGCCCGACTGCTTTGACCACATCCTTTGCAAAAAACTCATCGGCGCTTTCCCCGCTGATTTCAATTTCCCCGTCCTCGCCAATCTCAAGGATTACCCTGCAGTGCTTTTCAAGGAAGGTTTTTGTTTGCTGCTTTTCTCCCTTCAGTGCCCCAACCCGCTCAACTGGGATTTTGACAATTTGCATTTTAACCACGAAAGAGATTCGTGAAATTATTGCCGAATGCTGCAATGGCAGCTTTTCACTGGTCGCTACCGCATATTTGAAAAATAGGGTTTAAAAATCAGTGCTAAAACAAAATTATTCTAGTTCTTGGCATCAACCTGCCACAAAAGCTGGACATTGTGCCCGTCATCAAGGAAATAAACCCGGAAAACTGCAGGGTTAAACGCGTAGTCTGATTCCGTGTCCCTTACAAGAACCGAGGGGCGGCCATTTTCAACAGCAAACGCAAGCTGCGGTCTGGCAAATATTTCCACATTTGAGCTTGCAAAGACTCCGGCAAGCCTGATTTGCCTGAACTCCTCCTTGCCATTGATATAGAAGTAGCACCCGAGCACTTCGTTGGAATAAACAAAAAATCCGAAGTTATTCCTGTCAATCGGGGCGAACATCCAGGCGAAATTTCCATCAATCTTGGCCCCAAGGTCTATTTCCCTTGTGGTTATTGAAACTTTGCCAATTGTTGGCGGTTTTGTGGTTAAGGTGACTGAGTACCTTCTTTGCGCCCCGCTGTCAGGGCCCACAATGACTTTAAACTCTGAGACGCCTTGGACTGATTCGCTTACGCTGAGAAGATAAAAGGCCTTGAGCCCCAAGTCAACTATGGCAAAAATCTCAGAAAGCCTGCCGCCAACAGAGCCCCTCCCCAGGTATTCTGCAGCAGCTTTGCCTGAAAACAAACCGATTTTTCCGCCAAAAAGTTCGTTGTTTGACCTTGTCCAGACTGAATCGCCCCACGTGATTATGGTTTGGTCGGAAAAAAGCTGCAGCCCGCGTTTCATTGAGGGGTCTGCAACAATTTG
>VGKX01000030.1 GCA_016866895.1 Candidatus Parvarchaeota archaeon | reverse complement strand
CTTGGAAGCAAATATAAAAAGTGATAAAAGGCAGTAAGGAGAAAGAGAGTTGGAAACAGCCAAAGGCAAATGAAAACAAGGAACAAAGCAAAAGACGGGAAGTCAGATGATTTAGGAGTGCGGAGTTTGCTAAGATGGAAAAAAAAGATGACAAGCTCTCTACAAAGACCCTAAGCCCAGGGGCCGAGCAGCAAGGCGGCATTGTAAGGATAATGAAAAGGCAGGCGGCCCAGCCCCATGGCATAACATCAGGCATTGTCAGGTTCATATCAGCATACACGCCAAACCTGAAAAAAAGCCTTAAGCAGGCCGACATGAACACAACTGCAAGCGCTTTTATTCAGCAGGTCCTGTTTTCATCAATATTCAGCTCGCTTGCGCTTTTGGTTGCAACAGGCCTGTTCCTTAATTATTACAAGATAAGCCTGCTTTTGCTTGTGCCACTTGCACCCGCCTACTACATACTCATGGTCTTCTATTTCATGCTCTACCCGCAGGTGAAAAAAATCCAGCGCGCAAAAAGGATTGACCAGGAGCTTGTGTTTGCAGGCAGGCACCTGCTCATAGAAATCAAGTCAGGCATACCGCTATTTGACGCCATGGTCGGCATCAGCAGGGACTACGGCGAGGTGAGCAGGGAGTTCAACAAGATAGTCGAGAAGATAACGCTTGGGCAGCCGGTTTCACTTGCAATGAGGGAGGTTGCCGAGTACAACCCGTCGCCATCATTCAACCGCGTGATACTCCAGCTTGTCAACTCAATTACCTCCGGTTCCGATGTTGCGTCCTCCCTTGAATCCGTGCTTGAGCAGGTGTCAAAGGAGCAGATTGTGCAGCTCAAGGAGTACGGGCAGAAGCTCAACCCGCTTGTGATGTTCTTCATGATTTTTGGGATAATAATGCCCTCTCTTGGGGTTGCCTTCCTGGTGATATTGCTTTCATTTGTAGGGGGCGGGATAAGCATTTCAGGCCAGACCGTGCTTGCAGTGATTTTTGGGCTCATATTCATGATGCAGTTTGTGTTCCTTTCAATGGTTGAGACCGCAAGGCCGAGGTTTGACATATCATAGGGATTTTGATTGGTTGGGTTTTGATTCGCACCCAGGAATGGGCGTTGACAGAGCATTAGGAGCGGAAGAAGAATAATTGGAAGTCGTTTAATGAATTGAAGATTAGCACACGATGATGCAATATGGCGCAAACAAACTCGTTCCTTGAGTCCCTTGGAAGGCTATTTTCAAGGAAGATGATACTGGACGTTGGAAAGGCACTTGATGCCGCCGGCCTTGGCGTGTCAGCCGAGATTTTTGCTGGCGGCATGATAATCGCCTGCATTGCAGGAAGCCTGGTGGCAACGTTTGCCCTAATCCAGTCCCTTTCGGTAAGGCTTTTTCTTGTAAGTGTTGGAAAGCTTTTCGGAAGCTGGTTTTCAAACAGCCAGCCGGCAATGCTTGTGCTTGCGCTTGTTGTGATTTCAATAATCACAACTGCCTGCATTGTGCTTTTGACTTATGTCTGGCTTTCCATACTTGCGGACAATAGGAAAAGGGCAGTCGACATGGTGCTGCCTGACTTTTTGACCCTCTCTGCCGCAAATATCAGGGCAGGCATGAGCATAGACCAGGCAATGTGGTATGCTGCAAAGCCGGAGTTCGGGATGCTTTCAAAGGAAGTTGAGCTTGTTGCAAAGCGCACGTTTGGCGGCGAGCCGTTCAACACATCCATTGACAGGCTGTCAGCCAGGTTCAACTCAAGGATGCTAAGGCGGACAGTGGCACTTGTGAAGCAGGGGCTTGCATCAGGGGGCCAGATAGCCGACATTTTCGAGCAGATAGCACAGGACGCAAGAAACGTGCAGCTCATCCAAAGCGAGATTTCAGCCTCGCTTCTCATGTACATAATATTCGTTGTTTTTGCTGCAAGCGTTGGGGCGCCGTTCCTGTTTGCAGTCTCAAACAACCTGATTGCCATACTTGAAAAAGTTTTTGCCAACCTGCCCCCAGTCTCGCAGCTTCCCGCAATAGGGTTTGTCAGGCCAAGGCCGCCAATCATATCCTCAGGCGACTTTTTCGGGTTTACGGTGATTGTGGCGATAACAACGGCGATATTCTCTTCCCTTATGATTGGCGTGATTCAAAAGGGCTCAAAGCTTGAAGGCATCAAATACCTGCCAGTATTCATCGTGCTCACGCTTGTCATTTACGCATTTGTGAGTTCAGTGCTTGCAACGTTCTTGGGCTCGCTTGTTTGAATGGAAGGAAAAGGCGGTTGGCAAATATTTATTAACAAAGAGAAATATGTATCAAGCAACGGGAAATGAGTGTCAAATAAAGCAATGATTAAAGCATAACAAACATAACAAGTGAATCGATATCAGGAAGGCATTTTTTAAGATTCAAAAATTGGATTGGGTGGTTTTATGGCAAATTCTAGGAAAGGCCAAGCAGCGATGGAATATCTCATGACATACGGCTGGGCCCTGCTCGTCATTGTTATTGTGGCCGTAGTTCTCCTGACTTTGAACCTTAAGCCTGCAGAGCAGTGCATTTTTGACGAGCAGTCAATAAGGTGCGACCAGCCGCAGGTGCCGGTGCTCAACAGCGCAGGCAACCTGTTTGCAACGCTTTCCAATGGAAAGACAAACTCGATTAACATTTACACTGGCGGGATTGTGTGCACCAACTCAAAGGACAAGCCAGCCGAGCCTGCCGCAGCTGCAGCGGTTCTTGCAACAATACCTGCAGGCGGCTCGATTCAGCTGACAGGCGCGAGTGCAACAACCTGCATAAAAACCAGCGGTGGGGCATTCACAACAGGCGAGACGTATCAGGGAAAGCTGTGGATTTACTACAAAAACGCCGACGACCCGTCAAGCTACCCCTATAGATACACTTCAGCGCAGCTTGTGGCAAAAGTATCCTGAAGAAGGCATACTGGGCATTTGAAAGCGCCCCCTTTCTTTTTCCTCTTTTTATTTCCCCTATTTCTTTTGCCTTGACAAGTCAAGCTCATACCACATTGCGTTTGACGGGTCGCGGGTTATAAGGCGCTTGATTTTGTCAACATACCCGAAAAACTCCTTGTCGCGCAGGTGAAGCTCCCTGGGCCGAGGAAGATCTATTTTGATGTCGGCAATGATTTTTCCAGGGCGCCTTGAAAGCACAATCACCCTGTCCGCCATGAATACCGCCTCGTCAATCAGGTGCGTCACCATGATGAAAGTGTCGGTTTTGGTTGTCGGGTCAACCCAGATGCCAAGCACGTCGCGGCGAAGCGAGTCTGCCGTGAATGCGTCAAGGGCTGAAAACGGCTCGTCCATAAGAAGTATGTGCGGCTCTGCGCAAAGTGCCCTTGCAATGCCAACCCTCTGCTTCATGCCGCCGGAAAGTTCGTACGGGTACGAGTTGGCAAAGTCTTCAAGGTCCATGAGCTTTACGTATTTCCTTACGATTTCATCGCGTTTTTCCTTTGAGATTTTCAAAGTCTGCATCCCAAGGTCAATATTCTCATAGACGGTGCGCCAGGGCAAAAGGGCAAATGTCTGGAAAATCATTGCGGAGATTTTCGGGTCAGGACCGTGTATTTTTGAGCCCCTGAAGCGCACAGAGCCTTTGGTTGGCTCCTCAAGGCCTGCTATTATCCTAAGAAGAGTTGACTTGCCGCACCCCGATGGGCCAATTATGCAGACAAATTCGTGCCTGCCCACACTGAAGCTGACATCATCGATGGAAGGCTTGAAGATTTTTTCCTCCGTGTAGTCCTTGCTCACATGATTTACAACAAGTTCAACCGCCATAGAATGCAACCCCGCCCGTGCCCGGGCTTCACCCGGACTCAAACCTGAACCTCTCAACATAATTGAAAAGCCTGCGCCAGACAAGCATGTTTATTGCAATGACTGAAAGGGCCATAATTGCAACCGCAAGGGCGACAAGGGTCGGCTCGCCCCAAATCGTGGCTTTTGTAAGGTAGGAGCCAAGGCCGTCAACCATAAGTGTTTTGCCGCCAAAGGAGATGTACTCGCTTACGATAAGGGAGTTCCATGCCCCGCCCCAAGCCTGCACGCTTCCGTTTATCAGGCCTGGAAGTATTCCGGGCAAAAGCACAGTTGTGTAATATGTAATCCCCTTTATCCCAAATGCCTGCGACGCCTCGTTTATTTCCCCGGGTATGCTTTTTATTGCCGCAATCAGGTTGAATAACAGATACCACTGCGTCCCTGTGAGAAGCAAAAGCACGGAGGCTGCCTCCACGCCAAGACGGCCTCCCCCAATGAAGTTGATTACAAAAATAACTATGAAGGGAAAAAGAGCCAGGGCCGGGGTTGATTGGCCAATGTCAAAGATTGGGAAGAAAAGCTGGTAGAGTCGCTTGTGCCTGACAAGCAGGATTGCTGCGCAAAGTGTCCAGGCAAGGGCAATTAGGTAGGCTGCAAGTATCCTAATCAGCGACAGGGCCAGAAAACCTGGAAGATTGTAAGTTTCCGGGTGGCTTGCTGCTGCCATTGAAAGGTCGGAAAGCGGCTTTTGAAGCGAGGCTGCAATAAACACGGCTAGTGCCGCCATGACAGCACCGAAGAGAACCGAGTATAGGGAAAGGTGTTTCCACCACGGCATTACGGTCTTGTGCCTTTTGCGCGGTATGTACTTTATCCTGAGGCTGAAGCTTTTTTTGACAAACCTGTTGAGCTTGTCTATGTTGGAGAAGACAAGTTCATCGGCCAGATAGCGCTTTTGGGCAATGAAATCTGCGACTTTGAAAACCAGGCTTCCCTTTTCCTGCTTGTATTCAATGTCAAGGGGAGAGGACTTGCCCTGCACTTTGAACTTGGAGCAATAGGATATTAGGGGGCGCCACACAACCGTGTTGATTGTGTAAATCATGGCGACAAAAACTGCAAGGCCGAAAATGGCAGAGCCCAGGTTGTTAAGCTCATACACTGACTTTGCAAGATAATAGCCAATGCCTGGAAGATTGTAGTGGCGCACGCCAAATGTCAGGTATTCTGCAGCCACAAGAAAATACCAGCCTCCGCCCCAGGCAAGCACGCTTCCTGTGACAAAAGACGGCATGATTGCAGGCAGGATGACATGGCGCACATAGCGAAGGCCTGTCATGCCAAAAGAGTTTGACGCCTCGCGAATGTCGTTTGGTATTGCCCTGACGGCGGAGATGACATTGAAAGTTACTGCCCATGCCATGCCAGTGAAAAGCAAAAGTATTGAGGCTATTTCAAGGCCCAGGCCAAGTGGCAGGATATCGGTGAAAAAAAGCATGAATGCGGGAAGGTAGCCAAGCACTGGGATTGACTGGAGAATGTCAAGAAGCGGAAGCATGAAGATGCGGGCTTTTCTGTACATTCCAGCGGTTATGCCTATTGCAAGGCCGAAAGCAACAACAAGGGCGTAGGCTGCAAGCATCCGTCCAAGGGACGCCAGGAGGAAAATGGGAAGCAACACGGAGTCAGGGTTTGCAGCCACCTCCCCCCACTTGCCAAAGTAAGAAAGGGAAACTGCAGTGATGCCAAAAATGATGGCGTATGCTATAAGGAGGCTTTTGATGTGTTTCATTGTTTAGGCTTAGGCTGTCAAGAGGTTTAAATTACTGATTGTGAAATTAGACTATGGCAAAAAAAACAATACTTCTGATTTTCGACGGGCTTGGGGACCTTCCAAGAGGCCTGCAAACGCCGCTTATGGCTGCAAAAAAGCCCAATTTGGACAGGCTTGCCCAAAACGGGGCCATAGGGCTTATGCACACCATAGCAAGGGGGATAACCCCGGGCTCTGATACTGCCCATCTCCAGATACTCGGCTACGACCCGCGCGAGTTTTATTGCGGAAGGGGGCCTCTTGAGGCGCTTGGCGCAGGCATTAAGCTCAAGGAAGGGGACATTGCATTTAGGGCAAACTTTGCAACTGTTGACGGTGAAATGAAGGTTCTTGACAGGAGGGCAGGCAGGATTGGGACGCAGGATGCGAGGAGGATAGAGCCTGCAATAAAAAAAATATTCGTCGATGATGCGGTGTTTTCGTTTGTGCACACGGTTGAACACAGGGGTGCAGTGGTGCTCTCAGGCTCCGGCTTTTCAAGCAACATTGGACCCACGGATGCGCATGAAGGCGAAAAGGTTCCCCATTGCTTGCCGCATGACAAGTCCCATGAGTCAAGGAAGACTGCACAGACTGTAACAAAATATACAAGAATTGCCCATGAAAAGCTTGCGGCGCTGCAGGAAAACAGGCGGCTTGAAGTGCAGGGCAAAAAGCCGGCAAACGCTGTGCTTTTGCGAGGTGCCGGGGTTTACAGGCACGTGCAGCCTATTGGCGAAAAATACAACATAAAGGCGGCATGCGTGGCAGGCGGGGCGCTTTACAAGGGAATTGCAAGATACATTGGGATGGATGTGGTTGAAGTCAAGGGGGCTACTGCGACAACCCGGACTGATTTGAAAGCAAAGGCAAAGGCGGCAATTGCAGCCCTAAAGACGCACGAGTTTGTCTTTGTCCACGTGAAAGGGACGGACAGCTGCGGCCATGACGGCGACTTTGATGGAAAAAAAATGATGATTGAAAGGGTGGACAGGGAACTTATCCCGGCACTTGCAAAAAGCGGGGCAAACGTGGTCGTAACAGGCGACCACTCCACGCCGACAGTTTCAAAGGCCCACAGCTGCGACCCGGTTCCGCTTCTGCTTTATGCCGACAACATACGGCGCGAAGGGCCCAAAGCAAGTTTTGACGAGTATTCCTGCACAGGCGGGCAGCTTGGGCAGATATTGGGAAGCGAGCTTATGCCACTGATGCTTGGATACATGGGAAAGCTGAAAAAATACGGGACTTGAGAAGGGGCCTAGTCAAGAAGAAAAGGAATACGCGCCTTTACGGCAGTGCAGCACCATGAAAAAAACAACTCAAACAAAAAATCATTATTCTGCTTTTGAAAGGGCTTGCAAGACTAGTGCTTGCTTTGAAGGAAAGTTTTATTGCATCTGGTGCCTGTGGTGGGTTGCAGGCATTATCGGGATGGTTGCAAAATGGCCCGGCATAAAGGAATTTGCCCTGAAAAGAAACTGCTGCATTGAGGGCAAGAAAAAAGAAAAGCTAGCCTAGGATGTTTGTCCCAACAGACAGGTTGAGAACGTTGTCCGCGCCCTCGCCAATCATGTAAAGCGGGGCATCGCAGTAGATTACAGGGATTGCGCTTTTGTCATAGACAAACCCGTACCCGCCTTGCATCCTGACTGCAAGTTCCGCAACTTTTTGCAGCTTGTGCGCGGCCATGCTTTTGACCTGCGCCGCCTCGTCCGCAAAATCAACAACTTTTCCCTGTGCAGTAAGCGCTTCAACATTGTATGCAGTGCCATAGACCGAGTCGCGGGTTTCCTTTATGGCGTTTGCAATCTGCGCAATCTGATATTTAATCAAGTCGTGACACTTGAGCTGCTTTCCAAAAGCGCTTCTTTGGGGTAGAAATTCCTGCAATTCATCGTAAATGCGCTCCATGAGGCCAAGGGCTTCTGCCGCTATTTTCAGCCTGCCGTAAGCAAGGGTTGTAGCAGCAACCTTGAAGCCTCCTAGAACCTCGCCTACAATGTCCTGCGCACAAACGCGAACATTGTCAAAATAGACAAGTGAGGTGCTGGATGCCTTCCAGCCAAGCTTGTTCATCGGCTCGCCTGGCGCAAAGCCATCCCCACCTGCACTTGTGGCCCTCTTGACAATGAATGCAGTTATGTTTTTTCCCTTGTTTTCGTTTCCTGACTCTTTTGCAAATGCGATTGTGTAGTGGGCGTCAGGGCCATTCGTGACAAATATTTTGGAGCCGTTTAAGAAATAGTCTTCAGCCGGTTTCGTATATGTAAGGGAGTTCATGCCTGCAACGTCCGAGGCGCAGTTGACATCTGAAAGAGAATAGCAGCCGATTATTTCCCTGGTCGCAAGCTTTGGCAGGAAGAATTCTTTTTGGGCCTGAGAGCCTGCAAGGATGATTGGGGAAGATAAAAGCTCGTGGCCGTCAAAAAATGCCGCGGCAGACGCGCTTCCATATGCCATGTTCTGGTGCAAAATGAGGGAGTCAATAATGCCCTTGCCCTGCTCATAGCCGCCAAACTCAACCGGTATGCCTATATTGCAAAACTGCGAAAGCGAGGCGCCATCATTGCCTTTGGCGCCTTCAAACAAGTCATTGAGTTTTAATTCCCCAAGGTGAATTTTGACAGTGTTTGGAACTAGGATTTTGCTTGAAACTTCCTTGGTGTATTCAAACAGGGATTTGCGATTATCGTCAAAGAGATTTCTGAATGCATTGGACCTTTTCATCAAAGCGTCGCTGTTTTTTGCGCCCTTTTGCGGCGGCGTGTGGTCTGAAAGGGGTTTGAGCACCATGCGTTCACCTGGCACTAAACGCGAAACACAAGTTTATATTTTAATGCGTGGCTCCCGCACCGAGGTTCTTCAGCGGTTTATCTTTTTGCCATTGCATCCAACACGCGTTCTTTTGCAATTTTTAGCGCTGCCTCCCTTGCCTTGAGGCCCTGCATGCCACCAAGCATGAGCCTGGTGTTTTTGACAATCCTATCCTCAACCATCTTGAACATCTGGGATTCTGTGCCCTCGATGTGCTCCACATAGGACGAGATGACGCCGCCTGCGTTTGCAACAAAATCAGGAATTACAAGAACACCTTTTGCAGCAAATTCCTCCTCTATTCGCGGAACGATTGGGATGTTTGCAGCCTCTACAATGATTTTTGCCCTGACTTGCGCCTTGTTTGCATCAGTAATCACATTTGGCCTTGCACCAGGTATTAAAACGTCAACTTGCATGCCAAACAAATCTGCCGCGCCCAGAATTTTTGCGCCAGGATACGCTGTCACCGTGCCTTTCTCTGATTTTACCTTCATCATCGTATCATAGTTGAAGCCTTCGGGCAGGTACGCAGTGCCTTTTGAATCAGAGATTGCAACAACTTTTGCGCCCCGCTCTGTCATGAACTTCATTGTGAAAGTTCCCACATTTCCAAAGCCCTCAAGTGCCACGCTTGCACCTGCAACAGGGATTTTCATGTGCTCAAGTGCCACAAATGAGGATTGGGCGACCCCAAAGCCGGTTGAGCCTAGCTCGTGGGGCAATCCGCCCATTGACGAGGGCTTGCCTGTTGCAGCTTTTGGTGTGCCAACTGCGTCTGCAAATGCAGCCATTTCCTTTTCAGTTGTATTCATGTCAGGACCTGCGATATAGACTGAAGGGATGAGTTCCTTGAGCTTCAATGCAAATGCCCTCATAGCTGCATCCTTGTTCACAGTCTTTGGGTCTGCCTTAATGCCCGCCTTTGCGCCTCCAAAAGGAATGTCGGCAAGTGCGTTTTTCCAAGTCATTGCACGGGCCAGGCCAAAAACTTCTGTTGCAGAGATGTCAGGCACAAGCCTAATGCCACCCTTTCCAGGCCCCCTTGCCGTATTGTCAACAACAAGAACTCCGTGGGTCTTGGTCTTTTGGTCATAGACTTCAACAACGCGTTCAGGTCCCCATTCATCTACAAAACCGTGCATAAAAAACACCCCAAAAAATTCAGCTA
>VGKX01000029.1 GCA_016866895.1 Candidatus Parvarchaeota archaeon | reverse complement strand
TGTTGCGGACAATTCCTCAAGGGCTGATTTTATTGCAGCAGACATGATTGCCCAGCTTGAGCATGGACCGGATTCCGCTGCCATTGTAATAACGACAAACGAACTTGCAAAAAAAATACCGCAAGAGATTGAAACCCAACTCGAAGGCCTGCCCAGAAAAGAAATCGTTCTGGCAAGCCTAAAGAATTCCGCAATTCTGACAACTGAATTTGCTTGCAATGAGGACATAGTCAAGGTAGCGTCTGCTATAAACAATTATGCCCCCGAACACCTGGAAATACAGACGGGAAAGGCGATTGAAAGAAGGCTTATGAAGCTTGTGAAAAATGCCGGTGCAGTTTTCCTTGGGGAAAACTCCTGCGAGGCGTTTGGGGACTATTGCGCAGGCTCAAACCACGTGCTGCCAACAGGGGGAAGTGCCAGGTTCTCATCTGGCCTGTCAGTTGCAAGCTTCACAAAAATCATTGAAGTAGTGCAGGATTTTACACCAAAAATTGGCGTTCTTTCAAAAAATACCGCAGTGCTTGCAAGAGCAGAGGGGCTTGAGGGGCACGCAAGAAGTGCCAAGAAAAGGGAAATAAAGCGGTGAGAATTCATGGGAAAAAAAATTGACATTGAAAAGCTGGCAAGAAAAGCAGTTGCACAGCTTGAGCCATACACGTGCGCCAGGGACTTGTACAAGACTGCCGAGGCGTTTATGGATGCAAACGAGAATGCGTTTGGATGCAGCTTTGGCGGAAGGGATGGGAAAGCGGCTTTAGAGTTTGGGGTTGAGCTTAACAGATATCCCGACTCTGACCAAAACAGATTGCGCGATGAGATTGCAAGATATGCTTGCGTGAAAAGGGAAAACATACTTGTTGGCAATGGCTCTGATGAGATAATCGACCTGTGCGTGAGGGCGTTTGTGGAGCCTGGTGAAAACATAATATCAGTCGAGCCGGGCTACTCGATGTATGGCGTTTGCGCCAAAGCCCAGGGTGGAATTGTAAGGCAGGTGCTACTTGACTCAAGATTTCAGCCGAATGTAGGTGAGATAATTGGAGCTAGCGATGAAAAAACAAAGATTGTGTTTCTAGTTTCCCCAAACAGCCCTGTTGGCGCGCCTGTGGAAAAAGCCACGATAGAGGAGCTTGCAGGGAAGACCAATGCAATCCTATTTGTTGACGAGGCTTATGTTGAGTTTGGGGGGGAAAGCGTTGCGGCGCTGGTTGACAAGTACGAAAATTTGATTGTTTCAAGGACTTTTTCAAAGGCTTGGGGCCTTGCAGGCTTGCGTGTCGGCTATGCGATTGCAAGTGTGAAGACAATTGCACTACTTCGCGGCCTCAAGCCCCCATATAATGTGAATTCGCTTTCAGCGGCACTTGTCACCAAAGCACTTGCTGAGGGCAGAGGCGTGATGGAAGAAAACGTGGCGAAGATGAGAAAGGAGAGGGAAAAGTTGCGCGGCGGGCTGGAAGAATTGGGATTTATTGTATATCCGACAGTGTGCAACTTTCTTCTTGCAAGACCCCCGCTTGGCGCAAAAACCGCAAAGAGAATGCAGCAGGAGATTGCCGCAAAGGGCATGATAATACGCGACAGGTCATCAATGCCAATGCTCCAAAACACATTCAGGATAACTATTGGCACTGAAGAGGAGAACGGCAGGCTAATTGAATGCATAAGGGGGATTGTTTCAAAGGGAGGAGGCTATGATTGCGTGCTTTTTGACATGGACGGGGTGCTTGTGGATGTCCGCAACTCCTACAGGGTTGCAATTGAAAAGACTGCAAATGAGTGGTTTGCAAGAAATGGGGGAAGGGAGCGAGTTTCGCAAAAAGAAGTTAGCGCGATTAAGTCAATTCCCGGATTTAATAACGACTGGGATGCCGCATTTGCAATTGTAAGGGCTAGAGGGAGCCTTGAGCTGATAAAAAGCGCCTTGCCGCTTTCAAGAGATGAAAAGGAAAGCAAACTGTATTTGGGGTTGAAGGAAGTTTTCCAAGAATTTTACCTAAATGGTCTGATGCAATGCGAGCCTGCACTTGTGGCAAAGGAAACGCTTGCAAAGCTTTCTGATTCTGGATTGAAAATAGGGATAGTGACAGGCAGGCCAAAGGCAGAGGCAGAGTTTGCGGTGAAAAACAACGGATGGGAGTCCGTATTTCCATTTTCCTGCATTGTCGCACTCGAGAATTGCGACGAGGAAAAGCCCTCGCCAAAGCCGTTGCTGCTTGCTGCCAAAAAACTTGGCGCAAAAAACCCGATTTACATAGGCGACAATGTTTCTGACCTAAAGGCATGCAAGGCAGCAGGCATTCCATGCGTGATTGTTGGCAAGGCTGTTGCTGGCGACTGGAATGTGGAAAAAACTGATGAGATAGTTAGGATGCTAGGAAGATGACTTGTGAGTCAATGGCTCATGACTGGAGGTCGTGGGTGGGAATATGCTGCTGGTGATTTTTTTATGGGCAAGAGAATCGGAAAAATTGTGCGAAAGACAAAGGAAACTGACATTAGCTTGGAAATTGACATTGATGGCTCAGGAGAATCCGAAGTTTCAACAGGGATTGGATTTTTTGACCACATGCTTTGCGCATTTGCAAAACACGGCCTGTTTGACCTGAAAGTTAAAGCAAAGGGGGACTTGGAAATTGACCAGCACCACCTTGTGGAGGATGTTGGGATAGTGCTAGGGCGGGCGGTGGAGCAGGCCCTTGGAGACAAAAAAGGAATTGGAAGGGCAGGCAGCTTTGCATTTCCGATGGACGAGACGCTCTCGGTTGTGTCAGTTGACTTTGGCGGCAGGGCATACCTGAACTTTGACGCCAAATTTGAGCGCGAGTTTATTGGGCAGCTGCAGTCCGACCTTGTAAAGGAGTTTTTCGCCGGCTTTGTGCAGGGGGCCAAGTGCAATTTGCACATCAGGCTTCTGTACGGCGGCAACGACCACCACAAGTGCGAGGGCATTTTCAAGGGGTTTGCAAAGGCGCTTTCGCAAGCCTGCTCCATAAACCCCAGAGTGGCAGGCAAATTGCCCTCAACAAAAGGAAGCATTGAGAAATAAGAGTTAGGCAGGGCAAAATGGGGGAAATTGTTTGAGGAATATAAAAAAATTATTGAATTTGGAGAGGGGTTTTGAAAATGGAAAGAAAACAATTGAGAATAGCGCTTCCAAACAAGGGCAGGCTTGCAGCCCCTTCAGTGGAGCTTTTGAAAAAATGCAACGTGAAGATAGAGAATGGCACAGAGCAGCGAAAGCTCTATGCAGGCACATCAGACCCTGAAATAGAGGTGATATTTGTCCGCGCAGAGGACATTCCCGAGTATGTTGAGCGGGGGGCAGCTGATGCCGGCATCACCGGGGAGGACTTGGTTGCAGAAAAGTGCGCCAAAGTGCGGATTTTGGCAAAACTTGGATTTGGAAAGTGCAGGATTGCAATAGCGGGAAAGCAGAAAATTGGCATAAAGGATATTTCTGGCAAGACGATTGCAACAAAGATGCCAAATGCGACAAGTGAATTTATGAAGAAAAATGGGCTGAAGGCAACTATCTTGCCTGTCAAGGGCGCAACTGAGATT
This sequence comes from Candidatus Parvarchaeota archaeon, assembly GCA_016866895.1. Classification (NCBI taxonomy): domain Archaea; kingdom Nanobdellati; phylum Candidatus Parvarchaeota; species Candidatus Parvarchaeota archaeon. The sequence continues at coordinate 6,108 of VGKX01000029.1, read as the reverse complement.
GCCCCTGGCATGGGCATTGCAGACCTGATTTGCGACCATGTGTCAACAGGGGCGACTCTGGCTGCAAATTCGCTTGTTGAAATTGCAACTGTCATGGAGTCCGAGGCTTGCCTGATTTGCACAGACGGGCTTGCCGGAAGGAAAAGGGAGATTCTGGACGCGCTTGCATTGATGGTTTGGGGCACTAACGAGGCGGCAGGCAAAAAGTATGTCATGATGAACGTGTCTGAAAAGGACATTCCAAGAATTGTGCAGCTTGTGCCAGGCATGCGCTCGCCAACAATAATGCAGTTGGCCGCAAAAGGCGAGTGTGCGCTGCACACTGTAGCAGATGCAAAAACCCTGCCTGAAAAAATACGGAGGCTAAAGGAGCTTGGCGCAAGGGACATACTTGTCCTTGGCATTGAGCAGATAGTTAGGTGATTGAATGGCACCTGGAAAAAAGGCAGACGAAGGGCAAATTGTTGGCGTGCTTGATTATGGCATGGGCAATCTGGCTAGTGTTAAGGCCGGCCTGCTGCGTGCTGGAGCAACAAATGTTGAGATTGTAAAAAATGCAGGGGAGATAGGCAATTGCGATGCGCTTGTGATACCCGGCGTGGGCGCATTTGCAGCTGCAATGGAAAAAATATTGGGGATGGATGCCACGGATGCAATAAAGGCATTTGCAAAATCAGGAAAGCCAATTCTTGGCATCTGCCTTGGCATGCAGGTATTGTTTGAAGAAGGGGAGGAGGGGGGAAGGCGAAGGGGGCTTGGATTAATTGAAGGCAAAGTCAAACTGCTTGAGGATGCGCCAAAGCTGCCGCAAATTGGATGGAATGCAGTAAGTACAAATGCGGATGGGTTGTGGAGCGGGATTGGAAATTTGCCCTACTTTTATTTTGTGCACTCGTATGCGTGCTTTCCCGAAAATAAAGGTGACGTGATAGGAACGACTGCTTATGGCGATGTGTTTGCAAGCGCTGTGAGAAGGGAAAATGTAATCGGGGTCCAGTTCCACCCTGAAAAAAGCGGGGCTGATGGATTGAAGCTTCTGAAAAATTTTTTGGAAATGGTAGGGAAAAGTGAATGATTTTGCAAAAAACGCAGACAACAAAAAGAATGGTTAAGGTGCAGTAGATGGACGTAATTCCTGCAATTGATTTGCTTGAAGGCAATGTGGTGAGGCTTGAAGAGGGAAAGCGGAGCAGCGCAAAGGTATATTCGAAAGACCCGCTTTTGCAGCTTGAAAAGTTTGCAGGCGAGGGAGCCTCGATTGTGCACGTGGTTGACTTGGATGCCGCATTTGGAACCGGCAACAACAGAAGAATAATCGGGATGCTTGCAGCAACGGCAAAAACCAGGGGCGTTGCACTTGAGGTTGGCGGCGGGATAAGGAGCCTGGATGATGCAAAAGAGTTGGTTGGCTGCGGAGCCGCAAGGCTTGTGCTTGGAACTGTTGCAACTGATGAAAAAAAGCTTGGGGAGTTTGTTTGCGCGTTTGGCAAAAAAATCTGGATTGCACTTGACATGGATGATGGGGCGGTTATGGTCAAAGGCTGGACACAAAGCGCTGGCATCGGGCTTGACAAAATGCTTGACAGGATTGCAAGAAGCGGAGTTGGTGGAGTGATAATAACCGACATTTCAAAGGATGGCATGCTTGGGGGCATTTCAGGCGGATTTTACACAAAGATAAAAAAATCTGCTAAATTCCCAATTGTTGCATCAGGAGGGGTAGCTGGAATTGATGATATTGCAAAGCTAAAGGAAGCCGGAGTTGACGGGGTGATTATTGGCAAAGCATATTATGAGGGAAAAATTGGCTTGAAGGATGCGATTGAGGCAGCAAGAGAAAATTGAATGGGCAGGGCGAGATTGCTGGAATAACTAAATTGGAATAAATGAAGCTTGATTGGTGCCATTTTATGCTTGCAAAAAGGATTATACCGTGCCTTGATGTTAAAGATGGAAGGGTTGTCAAGGGCGTGAATTTTGTCGGCCTGAAGGATGCGGGAGACCCAGTTGGGCTGGCACTTGAGTATTCAAGGCAAGGGGCTGATGAAATAGTATTTCTTGACATTGCAGCAAGCAATGAGGGGAGAAAGGCAAGGCTTGAGTGGGTGGGAAATGTTGCAAAGGCACTTGACATACCATTCACTGTTGGCGGGGGAATTGGAAGTGTTGATGATATCAGAGAGCTGTTGCTTGCCGGGGCAGATAAAGTGGCTCTCAATACCTCGGCTGTTCTAAATCAGCAGCTGATAAGCGCCGGGGCTGCAGCTTGTGGCTCGCAATGCATTGTTGTTGCAATAGATTCAAAGTTCAATGGAAAATTCAACGAAGTTTACATTTATGGGGGTAAAAAAGCCACAGGGATTGATGCAATTGAGTGGGCAAAAAAATGCGCGAGGCTTGGGGCTGGGGAAATTCTCCTGACTAGCATTGACAGGGACGGGACTGTGGCTGGATTTAATGTTGGGTTGGTAAGGGAGGTCTGCAGTAAAATCGGCATTCCTGTGATTGCATCAGGGGGAGCGGGAAGAATGCAGGACTTTTATGAGGTATTTGCAGATGCAGGGGCTGATGCGGCGCTTGCGGCAAGCGTTTTCCACTACGGGAAGATAAAAATTCCTGAACTGAAAAGGTATTTGAAGGGCAAGAGCATAGAAGTTAGAGGATAGGTAATATATTGGAATGAAAATGGGAATGAAAATGGGAATGGAATAGACTAGTTTGATGGTGTGATGGATGGCGGCAGGAAAAAAAGGTGCAATAAATTCTGGAAGGGCAAGCAGCCTCATGCCCCTTATTGTTCAAGACAGGCAGACAAAGCAGGTGCTCTCCCTTGTCTGGGCAAATAAGGAGGCTGTTGCAAAAATAAAGGAGACTGGGTTTTTATGGCGCTACAGCAGGCAGTTTGGGAAGGTCATGAGAAAGGGCGAAACTTCAGGCAACGTGCAGGCAGTGAAAATGCTGCTTGAGGATTGCGACAGTGACGCGCTTTTGGCGGTTGTTGACCAGATGGGAAACTGCGCCTGCCACAAGGGAGGTTGGACCTGTTTTGAGGCAAAGAAGGGCAGGGAGTGGGGGTTCTTTGACGAGCTTATCGGAGTTATCAGGGAAAGGAAGGAAAAGCCAATCGCTGGCTCTTACACATCAAAGCTTCTTGCTGACAAAAAGGAGATTGGAAACAAGCTAAGGGAGGAGGCAGCCGAGCTTGAGGAGGCGGTATTGGTTAAAGAAGATAGGGAAGTGGCCTGGGAGGCTGCCGACCTTCTTTATTTTACACTTGTTGCACTTGAAAGCCGCGGCATTGACATCCAAAAAGTGATTGAGGAGCTGAAAAGACGGAAAAAGTGAGAAATGAAGTTTTTGATAAGCCACAATCCTTTTTATCCTTTCTAGTTGCAATCTTCTTACTTTCTTTTGCAGGGGTGGCGGAGCTTGGTCAATCGCGCCAGACTCAAGATCGCCCTGATTGGGCAGCAAAACCGAAACTTGGAGTATTGAACTTCAAGGATAGGAAATCTGGTCGCCTAGCGCGTACGCAGGTTCAAATCCTGCCCCCTGCAAATTCGAGCGAAGCGAAAAATTTGTGATGCTTTGGGCGCAAGCCCAAATGTCACCTGCATTTTTGCTTGCAAAATGCAGACCAGTTAGTCCTGGCAACTGCTAATCATCAATATTAACCTTCCCATTCAACAATCGTTACATGGGCGTCAAAAAGGTTTCCGAAAGCCTCATGAAGCTGGATGATTACTATGTTTTCTATATAGGCCTTTTTATTGGAGCTTTTTTTGCATTCGTAGGCTTAACTTTTGTAACCACTCAGAACCTATTTGGTGGAGTTGTTTTTGTTTTAATCGGAATTCTGACAATGGCAGTCGTCAAAAAAACCACCATCGAACTTGACAAACAAAAACGCACACTTGCCGTAAAAATATTTTCGCTTCTTGGCTCAAAAAAATTCGAGTACAATCTGCAGCAGATAACAAAAGTGCAGCTTCGCTACTTGCCAACGCACTCTTCAAGCAATGACCTTTGTTTCATCCTTTCTGATGGCAACGTGCTCTCATATCTCAACATTGTAGGTGAACCGACTGAAGCAACGCAGATTTCCCAGTTTCTCGGAGTCCCATTCGAGACGCAGGGGCCGCCTTCTTCCCAGCAGGCAGCAGACATGATGAAACAGACTGCTGAATATTGGGGGCGGAAAGCCGCAGAACAGAAAAAAATGGATGAAAAACAATTGCCGTAAAAAGGAAATGACATGGATGCAAACCGGCTTTCATTCAACAATTATCTCGGTGCGTTACCTAGAGTATTATTTGGAGCCATATTCATGACTGTGGGCGCGGGTATTTTTTTTGGAATGCCATTTATTTCGTCTCATGCCTCTCCGTTTGGGCTCATGTTCGTTCTTGCTGGCACAGTGGTCGTCTTCATGTACACCATTCGTTCAGTTTCCACTGACAAGACAACCGCCACACTCACCTATTCCTACTGGTCCATCCTTTCAAGAGGCTCTCTTTCACTGCCATTTGCCAGCATCTCTTCGATTAGATTCACAAAAATTTATATTCGCAGGAAAAAAGGTGGCCGATGGGAAGCTCACACTGTTTTCAAGCAACAAGATGGAAATGAACTTGATGTGCCACAAGCAATAGGCAATCAGGACGATGCAAAAAAAATCGCGGACGTGATAGGCGTTCCGTTCACCTACGACAAGCCGCCTTCTCTAGTGGATGTTTTTGGCTTAGCAGGCAGTGCGATTTCGGCAGGGATGCATAAATACCAACAGGAAATGGAAAAACAGCCAAAGGAATGATTTGTACCTATGATGAGACTTGGGCACTGTTTGTTCAGTGCTTTTTTGGCCGTACGGGCAAGTGAATCCAACCATTTCAAGTGTAGGGTGGCAGCCTTTTGCAGCTCAAAAACCCAAAGAGTATACAGGTGAAATAAAAGTTTGTGGTTTGAAAGTTTTTCAGACATACTAAAAATTCATCAGCCTCTAGCATCATGCTTGGGTTGTGCCCTGGATTCGACCCCCTTTCCTTCTAAAACATCGGCTTCTTGCCACACATCTTTTAATTACATAAGGCAGAAAAAGAACTTTGTAAGGTGCTTGATTGAAACATGCAAAGGAGTTGCTGCAGCTTGCGCTAACAATTCTTGCAATAGGCGCAGTGGCATACCTGTTTGATTTTGACAGGATTGTATCTGTGCTTGCAGGAGCAAAACCAACATACATATTGGCTGCCCTTGCCTGTTATGTTGGCATCAATTTGTGCATGGCCTACAGAATCAAAATTCTTATTGGGGGCATGGGTACAGATATTGGCTACAGGCAGGCCGTCATGTCCCATTTTGCCGGCATGCTTGCATCTGATTTCACGCCGGCGCGAAGCGGCTACTTTGCAACCGCATTTGCCCTGTCCAAAAATGGAGCCAGCATGGGCCAATCGATGGCCGCCATACTTGGGCCGCAAATCTTCGACTTTTCACTAAAGGTGGTTGCAGGAAGCGTGGGAGTTGCCTTTGTTGCCCTCGCATTCGGGCTTGAAGGCGCTGCGCTGGCAGGAACGGTTCTTGGGATTCTTGCAGTGCTTGGCATGATAGTCATTGCAATACTCCTGGTTTTTTCAAGCAGGTTTCTGGGTTATTTCAGGGAACTTCTTGCCAGGCTGCCTTTTGGCGCAAGGGTGTACGGGATTTTTGAATCAATGCAAAAGCATTCCGGGGTTGTGAAGGAAAAAATTGGGTTTGTGCTTGGCCTGATGCTAATAACATGGGTTTTGAAGGGCCTTGAGTGGATGTTTTTGGCCCAGGCAATCGGCATGGAGCCGGCGTTTGCCTATCCTGTCTTCATTTTCTACATGTGCCTGCAGCCGCTTGTAACTATTCTTCAGTTCGTGCCTTTCCCAACCCTTGCCGGAGCAGGCTTGTCTGAAGCCGGCGCAGTAGGAGTTCTGTTCTTTTTCGGGGTTGGCGCGCCGCAGGCAGCAGCCTTTGCCCTGCTCACGCGCGGCTTGATGGTATTTGTCGACCTGATAGGACTTGCACAAATTAGGCGACTTGATTTGGAAAAAATCCTTGAGTCAAGGCATTTTTAGTGCAGAA
>VGKX01000028.1 GCA_016866895.1 Candidatus Parvarchaeota archaeon | reverse complement strand
TTCTTTTTTCCAGATTTTTTAAAATCAAGCGAACAGGAGTTTAAACAATAGCGCAAGCCGGTCTTGTCTTTTGGCCCGTCTTCAAAAACATGCCCAAGGTGCCCGCCGCACCTGGCGCAAATTATTTCTTTTCTAATCATCCCATGCGACAAGTCGGGCTTTTCAATTATTTTGCCTTTTGAAATTGGCGCCCAGAAGGACGGCCAGCCAGTTCCTGAGTCGAATTTTGCCTCAGAGGAAAAAAGCTCTGAGCCGCAGCCCGCACACGAATAAGAGCCGCTTTCCTTGTTATAAGTGAGCTTGCCGCTAAATGGAGCCTCCGTGCCTTTCTCCCTTAACACCCCATATTGCTGCGGCGTCAGCATTTTTCTCCAGCCAGCCTCATCACAAGGCATTTGATTTATTGACTTTACAATCTTTCTTTTCACCATAAGAGGATAGGGGGCATTGAACTTATAATCTTCATTACTTGAGCCTGATTATGCCCGTATTTTATGCCCGTATTGCATGCAAAAGAGTATGGCATCAATACACTTATTATTTTTATTTACCACAATATTTATATATCTTTATTGTGTTAAATTATGTTATGAAACGGAAAGAAGCAGATGGAAGCGGAAGGGCGGGGCTTGGCACCTTTGACGCAGGGGGCGAGCTTACGCTAGGGCAGCTTGACAGCATAGGGAAACTGACTGTTGACTCCATATCTGTTGAGTGCAAGGACGGCAAGGTCATAATAAAGGTTGACAGCCCGAAAGCCGACATAAAAAGCAGCACCAGGCAGCCGACCATCACAGTATGCGGCAAGACCTACGAGGTAAAAGATATTTGCTGACTCTTATTGAAAAGGCCTGCAGATGCCGCTGCCCACTTTGGCATGAATAGGATTATATTCTCCCTTTCTCCTTAAGTCTTTATGCTTGTTGGAACAATGAATAACCCGCACAAGGATTTGGTTGGGGAGATCGGGCGGGCAGGCGAACTTTCATTTGACTTTTTTGAGATTACCTGCGAGGCTCCTTTTGCCCCCCCTTCAATATTGCACATGAAGCGAAGGCAGATTCTCCAGGCAATTGCATCCTACAACATGGGCGTGCTTGGGCATCTGCCCTGGTATTTGCACATTGCTTTTCCATATGAATCGGTAGAAAGGGCGTGCCTTGCCGAATTTGAGTGCGCAATTGACGCGCTTTGCGGCCTTGGGGCAAAAAAAATCACCATTCACACTGAGTTTTTGCCAAAGTTTTATGCAACAAGAAAGGAGCTTGTTGAAGCTACCGTGCGCAACCTTGGAAGCCTGAAGGACTATGCCGCAAGACATGGGGCCAGGCTGCTTGTTGAAAACTACATGGATTTTTCCTTTACGGCACAGGAATTTGCAGGCCTTGTAAAAAAGCAGAATATCGGCATGACATTTGACGCAGGGCACGAGTTTGCAAACTCAAAAGGAAGCAACAAGGCAATTATCGGCTTTGCAAAAAAGTTTTCAAAGTGCATAAGCCACACCCATTTTTCCGACAATGCCGGGGACAGGGATGCGCACCTTGCAATAGGGGACGGAAAAATAGACTGGGCGGGAACAATATCCTGCCTCAAGAAGTTTTACAACGGCACAATAACCCTTGAAGTGCACAAGCAGGCAGCATCCGGCAAGACTGAAGCTGATGCAACAGACAGGGCGCTATTTGAAAGCAAAAAAAAGATTGAGCAGCTGTGGTATGGAAAAAACCAGGTAAAGGAAGATTATGCGTATGTATACCCAAAAGGGCATAAGTTCAAGTAGATAAATGAGAGCCATCTGTCTGCACGTGGCTTGCCGACATTGACCGGCTTTGGCTCGCGGCTTTCTGGCATTGGCTGGATTTAGGCTATTTATCTTTTCTTTTCTGCGACTATTTTCTGGAGTTCGGCTGGGTCAATGTTTAGCCTGTACTTTTTCATGATTCCAGGTATGTCGAAGTTTGACGCAATGACTACTGATTCAAGCCCCTTGCCTGAAAGCTTCTCAAGGCCAGATTCCACAATTGCCTGGCGCACAAGCATGGCAGGAGCCAGTCCTTCGATTGCAGCAGCCTTCTTTTTTGCAACGGCCCTGATTAGCTGTGGTATTGCGGCCTTTGTGATTTTTCCCTCCTCAAAAACTGCAAGCACAGGCACAACTGTTCTTTCAACATCAGGGATTTCAACACCCTCCCGTCGAAGCGACACAAGGGTCTCCTCAAGTGTCACTGCAGTGACTGTGGGGTCGAACTGCTGCGCAACGAGGGTTTGGAACAATGACAGATGCTGGGACTTGAAAATCTTGTTTGCCAAGTCCTCATTGAGTATTGACTTTAGGTTTGCCAGGGCAGCCTCAGGGCTTGTAGGCAGGTGCGCTGCCACCCTTTGCAGATAATCGTGCTTGAGCCTTACTGGAAGCACATCGGTCTCCGGGTACATGCGCGCGCTTCCAGGCAGCGGCCTGAGAAACGAGGAGGCCCCTTGTGCAAGCGCCTTTCTGGTCTCCTCCGGAACGAAAAACATTGAAGCCCTTTTTGCAACAAGTTCAAGGGCCTTGATACAGGCCGCCTGCTTGTCTGCAACAAGCACAAATGAGTCATTGTTGTTGATTTTAAGCCCGTGCAGCACTGCATTGATTTCCTGGACAGTAAAGCCGTATTTTTTCAAATCCTCATCAGAGTGGATGATGCCGCTGACACCTGCCGCCTTTGCATAATCAGAAAGCTCGGTGCCGTATCTGCGCCCCGGATAAAGCTCCATGCCAAGAAGGCCGTTGTGCCTTGGCAGCCGCAGCCCATGGACGCTGCCGCCTTGGCCAAGTGCCCTTAGCACGACTTTGCAGGTGGTTGACTTGAATAGTTCGCTTAAATCTGCCGGCTTTTCAAAACCAATAGTGCTTTCAGGGAACCTGTCTTTGAGTGTCTTGATTATTTCAAGAAGCCTTGACTGGCGCATGATTTCATTTTGCATGAGAACTGGGATGTCCTCAAGGGACTGCGCGCCTTTTATCTCGACCCGTGCGCCTCCGGGAATTGAAATATTGACGTCCTGGCGTATTGACCCAAGGCCCCGCTGGCATTTGCCAGTCATGCGCAGGCACATTCCTAGCTTTTGGGCAACCTCAGCGCCATGGCCCGCATCCTTGATATCAGGAGAGGTTGCAATCTCGATTAGCGGCATGCCAAGCCTGTCAAGCCGGTAAGTTTGGGCCTCCTTGCCCTCCCCAACAATCCCGGCGCTTTCCTCCTCAAGACATATTGACTGGATGCCAACCGGGCCTTTTGAAGTTTCAAGCAAGCCGCCAAGGCCGATGACTGCTGTGCGCTGGAAGCCACTTGTGTTGCTTCCGTCTATGACAGTCTTTCTCATCACCCACACTTCATCAACAATTTTTGCCTTGAGCATCAGCGCGATTTCAACTGCGGTTTTCAGGTGCTCCCTGCTTAACCCGTGCGGCGGCTCCTCGTCGGCCTCAACAAGGCAGTTGCTCTGGCCAAAACACTGATAAGTGAAAGTCTTGTTCAGCGAGCCTTCAAAAGCGGCAGCCTTGTCCGTAGCACCTAGCTCGCTTTGGACCTTGTGCAAAGTCCTGCGCAGGGTTGCAGACGGCTTGGCATCTGGCTCAACAAGCCTGCTTGGGCAGTTGCAAAACAGCTTTGTGCCTGCAAGCCGCTGGTGTATTTCAATTCCTGACTTAAAAATTTCCATTTGACAAACCCTTTTTAACCCTAATCAGTTTCACTGGCATTATGAGTTTCATCAATTCTTGACCTTTGGGACAGCTCGCCTGATATGTTTGTAAGCATCAGCTCCTTTGCGTCTTTGGGGTTTTTTGTCTGCCCCAATGCCCACATTAGCTTTACAAGCGCGGTTTCCGCAAGCCAGTCGCAGTTGTTTCCAATAACGCCAGCCTCAAGCAATAGCCTGCCTGCAGTATACACGTTCATGCTGAGCCTTCCGTAAACTGTTTGCGGGGCCATTGCAACGACTACTCCTGAATCCACAAGCCCGCGTATCGCAGGCACCACAGATGTGCAGGAAGGGTCATTGAATGAATTGGTCGGGACATGGCCCATGCCGGTTCCAGCAATCACGACCCCATCGTAAGATGAAAGGCCTTCAAAAAATTCGGGCTTTATGCCGGGGTGCGAGTAGACAAGTGCGACATTTGGGTTCATCTCAAGGGCAAATTTGGTGTTGCCCTGGTTTTGGCTCCTTGTCTGCACTTCGCCTTCTTCCCTAATTTGCGTTATAGTGCAGTCAGGATAGCTGATTTTTGCAAGCGGGGGGCGGTTGACTGACTTGAAGGCATCGCGGCTGGATGTGTGCATTTTCCTGACATTTGTGCCCGAGTGGAACAGGCAATAGTTGTCATTGCTTGTCCCGTGCATGCAGACTCCAACGTGGGCAATGTCGGATTTTGCAAGATGGCTTGCGCAGAGAAGATTCATTTTGTTGTCAGAGGAGCCCCTGTCTGAAGAGCGCTGTGCGCCTGCAAGCACCACCGGAACTGGCGGCTTTTGGACCATGAAGCTCAAGGCCGCTGCAGTGTAGCCAATAACATCTGTCCCGTGCATCAGGACTATGCCATTTGTACCATCATTTATCTGTGCCTCGACCTCGCCTGCAATTTGCTGCCAGTGCGAAACAGTGATGTCCTCGGAGAGAAGCGAAAAGAGCTTTTTGGAGCGAATTGCGCTGACCTTGCTTAGCTCCGGAAAAGCGCCAACTATCTGGCTTGGGGAAAAGGAAGGGAACACTGCTCCAGTCATGTATTCAATCCTTGATGCTATGGTGCCCCCGCAGCCAAGGATGGAAATGAAGCTTTCCTGCACACTTGGCTGCGCCGAAGTCTCCTCTAACGATGCAGCAATTACTCCCCCCTGCCCTTGCCTGATAAGCTCGATTTTTGCATCTTCGGTTATTTCTATGCCTACATTGTAGCCTGATTTGAGCTTTACAACAGCGCAGTTTTTGTCGCCGATTTGCGCATGTGGAAGCAGGATTCCCTCGTAAATGGCGCCCTGCTTTGCCACACGTATCAAGTCGCCGATTTTAATCCCGTTTGCGTTGAACAGGCTTTCAAGCTTCAGAGAATACATGCTTTCCCTATTGTGATTTGGGGTTTAAATAGCTTGGGAGAATGTCCAAAGAAAAATGATTCAGGCCCTAAGTTGCCGTGAAACATACGGCCCGTCTGGCTTGTACCCTTGCTTGTAATAATACTCGCGCGCCCCTATTCCAGAAATTATTACCATGTTGTTCTTGTCAAACTCCTCACTTGCAATTTTTTCAGCCTCTTGAAGGAGTTTTTTGCCAAGCCCGATGTGTTGCGCACTGGAACGGGTTTTGGAGCCTGAACCTATTGCCATTTCCTGGCCATATACATGAAGCTCACGGATAAGCGCTGTTTTTTCTCTTATCTGAAGCCTCGGATTTGCCTTGATGCCTTGAGCTGAAGGTAGTCGAAGGCGGATAAAGCCCGCAAGTGTATCGGATTTTTTGTCTTCATATGAAAGAAAAATTTCTTTTCCGCCTGAAGCCATATACTCCAGCCTGACTAGCTTAAGTCGCTCCAGATCGGATTTTATTCCATCAGATAGGTTTGCAACCCCTATTTCCCTGCACCTGATGCACCTGCAAGCCCATCCGCGCTTTTTCATCAGCTCCTCTGCGATTTGGCGCACATTGCTGTTTTTCACCCCGGCCTCAATCAGGTTTGCCGGAATGTCGCGCTGGACGCGCATGACACGCACATAAGGGGGCAAGCCGCGCTGGATTTTTGCAAGGACTTGCGCTGCGGTGTTTGTGTCGTATGGCGCATATTTTCCCTTAATGTATTCGTCATAAATTTTCGTTCCCTTGAGGACAAGGGTCGGATAGATTTTTAGCATGTCGGGCCTAAAGCGCTCGTCTTCAAAAAGCTGCTTGAAGGTTGCTATGTCTTCTTGCGGTGTTTGGTAAAGCCCAGGCATCATGTGGTAGCCAACTTTGAGGCAGGAGTTTTTCAGGTTTGCCGTTGCCTCAACCACATCAGAAAGTGTATGACCTCGATTTACCTTTTTGTAGATTTCATCAGAAAGCACTTGCACGCCAAGCTCCACGCGAGTTGCGCCCATTGCAAGCAGCCAATCAATATCCTGGCGCGACTTTGCCCAGTCGGGCTTTGTCTCAAAAGTCACACCGATTACGCGGTTTTTTGCGTTTTCATTTTTCAATAAAGCGGCTTTCAAGTTTTCCGACTCGCTGCCGTTGAATGCATCAAACGCACGCTTCATGAAGTTTTCCTGGTAAGCGCGCGGTTGTGCATTGAAGGTGCCGCCCATGATGATTAGCTCGCACTTGTCTGTCACGTGCCCCAGGTGTTCATATTGCCCAAGTCGTGAGATGACCTGCTTGTATGAGTCGTAGCCTGACTGCCGCCCCCTCATTGCCGCAGGCTCAAAGCCAGTGTAGGAGTTGGCAGTGCCCTCACCTGCGGGGCAGTAGGTGCATCTGCCATGAGGGCATTTGGAATTTGTCATTATGGCAATTGGGCTGACTCCGGAAATCGTGCGGGCTGGGCGGACCTTGAGAATATTTATCAGGGGGACGAATTTGGCTGAATTGCGAAACTGTCGGGAAAAGGCGGCCAAAATTTCCGAGTTTTTTATCATGCCTTTTATCTTGTTCTTTTCGGAAAACCTGGCTTTAAGAAGCTCAAGCCTGCCATTGTATTTCTTGAGGCTTGGGTCATTTTTTAGTTCAAGGGAAGCCTCCCTTGCCGCCTTTTTCCTGTTTTTATCTGCACTGATTGGAAAGTCCGCAGAATTGTTGATGAGGCTGGCTTTCTGCTTTTCGCTAAGTTTGAACAGGGCAAAGCGGCCCGCTTGCTTGAAGCTCGATTCTGAATCTGGCTTGTCATTATATGGCATGGGGAAATTTCCAAAATCAACAAATATAAACAGGGTGGGCTGGCGCATGTTTCTTTAGTGCATAGTTGTCAACTTATGTGTGAAAAATGGCAAAATGCGTATAAATATAACTTGTGGAATATAGTATTCGGGTAGGCAAGTGCTGCCCGGGTGGTCGCATGAGACTTTTTTTGGCAAAGCAGCAGACTAGCGAAAGCAGGAAAAATTTCTTCTACCAGAAAATGCTGACTACGACATGGAGAGCTACACAGATGACTTTTCAAAAGATGCTAAATAAATGCAGATACGAGGATGCCGAGACGCTTGGGTTGCTAAAAAAGAACAAAGACGCCTTTGAAGTGTTCAGGGAAGCTGTTGTTGCGATAATGAATGGCAGGCTGCATGAGACCCTTAGGGAGATTGAAGGCACGCCTTGGAAGCATCGCCTGCTGCAGGCTGTAAAAACAAAATCCGAAACAGTGTCAGGTGGAATTCCTTTTGTGCCCCCTGAAATGGCAAGCTCCCCGAAAATGCAGGCAAAGCAAGAAGGCCATGATATTATGTTCACAAATTCAGTATTGGCGGCGTTTGCTTCAGGATTTATATTTGCGGCAACTGGCTCTGCGATTGCAGCCGTGGCGTTTGCTGTGTCCCTCCCGTTTGCCGTGTATTTCTCAGCCACTGCATATTTGAGAAGCGAGTTCCACCTGCGCAGGAAATACGGGCCGAGGCATAGCACCGGCTACAGGGCAATTGACAGGGTCCTTATGCTTTCAGTGGAAAAGCGCATTCAGGCTCTTGAAGAGATTGACAAGGACATCAAGAGCCTTGAAAACGAAATTCTGACCATTGAGGCCAGGCTTAAGGCGCAAAGAAGCGAGAATGGGGACAATAAACTTGGCAGCGTGCTGAATAGGATGCACAGGGGCGATTTTGGAAGGCCTGGATTTGTTTGAGGGGAAGGCTTTGGGCAAGCAGGCTTATTCGAAAAATCCGTAAGGACTAAAACAGGTTGCTTAGAAGCCCCGCAAGCGAGTAAAGCGGCTGGAGGAAAATCGGGAAAATCAAAACACCGTGGTTTGTCGCCAGCATGTCCGAAACCAGGTTTGACTTTACCGTAAGCTTGACATCCTGGGACTGGGAGATTAGGTCCGAGGAGAGCGAGCGAACGTTGAGCTTGAGGCTGTAGCTTGACTCGTCCAGGCCAACAACCTCGTAAGTCACTTCCCTTGAGGAGCCTGCCGCAACATAAACAGGCACGCGGAAATTCCATGTGGAAACGCCACTTGAGCTTACCTCGAATGTGTCACTGGTTGTCGCAAGATTATGGAGTGTTATTTTGTAGCGTGCCGGCTGGCCTGCCGATGTCGTTTGTTCAAGCGGGTCGAAGTCAACCGTAAGCACATCGTAGGTTACGCGCACTTTTATTTTGAAGTTAATTTCTGGAAGGCCCTGGCCTTTCCCAACATCAGCGCCCTCATCAGAAACTTTCAGTGATATGATATACGTGCCTTCAGGCGCATCTGGGGCGACTGAAAATTTTACTTGCATGGGGTCTTCTGTTGGGTTGCTGTTTTTGAACACCCAGCCTTCAGGCAGTTTTTCAACTGTGACAAAATCATAGTGGCCGCCAATTTCAAGTGTTCCGCCAGTAAAGACTTTGGGTGAAATGAGGACTTCCATTGTCTGCCCAGGCCCAATAGCCCCGGCGTCAATTATCTGCCCGTCTTTTAGCTCTGTTTGTTTTGGCGAGAGCATGTTGAGGGCAAAAGAAAGTGAGACTGATAAGACTGCCAGAACAAAAACAAATACAAGAAACTTGCTTCTTAAATTGCTTCTTTGCTTGGTGCTCAAATTGTCCATTTGTTTGCTACTTGACTGGCTTCTTAACTTGCTTCTTGATGCCATTAGGATATAATGCGCCAACCTATTTTAAAGAGTTTTGGCTGGTGTTGTGGCTTGGCGGGTTAGCATGAGGGATTTGGTTTTTTAAGGCTAGAGGGTTTTGATAATGGATTTGAGATGCCGGTCTTGCTTTAAGATTTGACTGCGGGAGTTTTGCCATGGCTGGAAAGCTTGATTGGATAAATTTGTTTTGGCTATTTAACCATGAATCCCTGCGATGACTGCAGCTGCCACGATTATGCTCATGCCTATTATTGCCGCACCTACAACCCGCCCAAAATAAGTTGCCACAGCCAGGTTCCCTTTGGCTATTTCTTTGCCTTCATTTACATCAGGAGTGAACTTATCCGTGATTTTAGGGATGAAATACACCCCAACCAGCATGAAAAATATCCCAAGCACGCCACCTAGGACAGTGAATGCTGTTGCTATCACCAGATTGTCGTATAGGACTGCCATTTTACACACCCCGGTTTTAGAGATAAGCAAAATGATGAGTATATTGCCATTTTGCTTTCTTGCTTTGCATTTTCTTTTTGCATGAATCTTTATGTTCGGTCAAGTTACTGCTTTTAGGATTCTGGATATTTACCCAGTTCTCTTATGGGATTCTTTATTTTTGACCCAGTTCAAGCGTATAGGATTCTTGATGAATTACCCGGTATTTAATTATAACACATGGAATCGATGACTACAGGCAACTGCTAACACTATTTTTGGCAATCGACAGTGATTATGTGACTGGTTAATTTCGGGTAGATTGTCTGGATTGATTTTGAGTTTGTTAACTTTGGTTCTTGGCTTTTTTGTTTTTGGTTTGATTGCCTGGATTGATTTTTTGATATATTGCTTATGGATTTCTTATGATTTTTCTTCTTCGAATTTGTCAAATCTTTTTGTTGGGTACTTCACGAATTTTTTGCCATTGAACTTGT
>VGKX01000027.1 GCA_016866895.1 Candidatus Parvarchaeota archaeon | reverse complement strand
TGGCGATTTGCTCTATTCTGGCGCCAAAACAAGCGCACCGAAGCGGTGGGATGGCTGCTGGCTGAAGTCGACGTAACGCTTGAGGTCGCTGTCGTGTTCGAGATACCAGCGAGTAGCAAGGCCAACGTAAGGGCTGCCATCAAGCCGCGAGAGAAAACGTGCTTTGGAACTTGAAGAATCGACTTCTTTCCCGGTTGGGATGCCAAACTCTGGGTCAGACATGTACCAGCCGTTGCTACTTGGGAAAGCCGTTATTGCCTTTATTTTTGACTGGTCATGGACCTTGACAAGCACGTCGTTCCCGCCCTTGTCCTCATACGTGATGAGCGACCACCCATAAGAGTCAAGCGTTTGGCTTACTGCAAGAATGATATCTTTTGCGCCCTGAAATCTTGCAGGAACTTCAAAAACAAAATTGGTTTTAGTGTCCGAGTCAGCATACTGAATGGTGCTTGCAAGCATTTTGCCCGGCGCCTCGTATGCGCCCATGGTGGCTGACCATGCCGGGAAGGTTTGTTCTACAAACGGCGAAATTCCTGCTGTTAACCGCCTAAACCCCGTCTTTACCAGCCTCTTGTCAAACTCCTTGTTGGTGAGAAGACTGAACCTGCACTGGTTCGCAATCTCAACTACCTGCCGCTGTGTCTTGCCAAACATGCCCATAGGTTCTGCAATCCTGACAACTTTTTGTGTTTTCATTTCCATTTTCACCAGCCTCCATTGTGCTTTTCTATGTTTATTTATGGAAGAAGGAGTATTTAATATTCTGTGGCATTGTAACAATACCACTAATGGAATAGAGGGATGAAATGGAAATTCTTGAGAAGGCAGGGCTGTCAAAAGGCGAGGGAAAGGTCTATGCCGTGCTGCTTGATGGGGGCAGCCTGAGCCTGCAGGAGATACATGAGCGGGCGGGAATTGAAAGGCGCAACGTCTATGACACCATAAACAAGCTCATCAACAAGGGGCTGGTTTCCTATTACGAGGAGAACAGGCGCAAGGTCTACAAACTGACGCATCCGAAGAACTTGTTGGAGTTTCTTGGCAGGCAGGGGCATGAGATAGAGGAGAGGAAAGCCGCCGTGGAAAGTGAGCTTCCGAAAATGGCCGCGCAGTATTCGCAGGCAAAGGCAAAGGTGAACGTGCAGGCATATCGCGGCAAGGACGGGATAAAGGCGCTTTTCAATGAGATGCTGGATTACCCCGACCACTATTTTATCGGCGGCAACTGGGGCATGAGGAAATACGTGGGGGAGGAGTGGTGGCGTCTTTGGAACAGCAAGCGCGAGAAAAGGAAAATCAGGTGGCATGACATTTTGACCAAGAGAATGTTCGCAGCCCAGCCTGCGAAGCTTGAATATTACGAAAAGAAGGTGCTGCCGCCTGAATTTGATTCGCCCAATGTTATATTGGTTTTCGGGGATAGGGTGGTGAACCTCTTCTGGGTGGAGC
Source organism: Candidatus Parvarchaeota archaeon (assembly GCA_016866895.1). Taxonomy (NCBI): domain Archaea; kingdom Nanobdellati; phylum Candidatus Parvarchaeota; species Candidatus Parvarchaeota archaeon. Next base: position 8,304 of record VGKX01000027.1, on the reverse strand, counting down.
CGCCATTCGCATTTGAGATACAAAACGCGGAGATAAGCAGGAACTATCTGGGGTATTTCAGGTATTTGTGGAAGAGAATTTGACGCCATGAACTTCGTTTTACTAAGCCATTTCAACTACCTGTGGAAGCGCCTTGGGCCGCTCAAGCCGTCCAAGCCACAGAAATAAGCTTTTTCCACCTCTAGCCTCCAACATCCTCTTCCCGCACCTACTTTGTGCCCACCTTTGTCGAGGGAAAAAACTTAGGGGTTGAAAACACTGCAGTGTATTTGGATTGCGCAAACGTTTCCGACTCGTTTGACCCTTTCACAACAAAAAACGCAGCATTTAATTTTTCAACAATGGACTGCGAGGCCTTGTTCGGAGCTTACAGGGTGCTGAAAACAGGCTTTACAATTCATGCCTACAACTGTGTGAACATGCAGCGCTGCTTTGAGATGGATAGCTGCAAAAACTGCACTGACTCGTACTTTTGCCACAACTGCGAGAACCTTGACAACTGCATGTTCTGCTTCAACACAAAAAGCAAGCGGTTCGCGATTGGGAATATTGAGATGCCTCGCGAGAAATACCTGGAAATAAAGCAAAGGTTAGTCAGGCAAATGGCTCAATGGCTGGAGAAAAACGGAAGGCTGGACTATGACATATATGACGTGTTATCAGAAAGAAAGGGGAAGTAGTGTTTAATTAAACAGCTTGCTAAAAAACAACTCATGAAATTCAAACTAACGCCCAACCTTGCCTACTTCATCGGCTTATGGAAGGGGGCGCGGATAGCAAAAGGAATCGGGGTTAGGGGAAGCAGGGGGCTTGTTGATGCATTCTGCCTGTGCGCAAAGCAGCTTAAGCTTCCCCCGACAGGCAAAGTCCTGGTTTCAGGAGACTCGGCCTTTTTTTTCCACTCTGCGTACAAGGCGTATTTTGAGCAGGTGCTAGGCCGCCAGCTTGAAGTTTTCAAGCACAAAAACGACTACTCTGCGGCATTTCTTGCAGGCTTGTTTGACTCGTGCGGGAAGCTTGACGAAGCGGGCAATATCATGTTTTTGCATGCGGATGCTTCAGATGAACTTCTCTTGCTGCGGCTTGGCTTGAAGGCAAGAAAGTCGGGAAAATCGGTCATAATCAAGGACCAAAACGGCTTGCTTGTGCAACTAATTGGAAAATTCTCAAAAAGCTTGGAAGCTGAAAAAGCCCCCCAACCCTAAAGCTGGAAAAGAAAAAAGATAGGCAAAAAGGCCTGGCAAATTTTTCAAGTAGGCAATTTATCCCTAGGCCTGTCGTTTCTACACACTCTTCCTTATTTTGGCAGTATTGTTATCCCTATCTGGCCTTCCTGGGATTTTGGTGCAGCATTACCGGTCTCATAAGGCTCATAAACAGGGGCCGGGACTATTATTTCGTAGTTCCTGAAGACAAACGTGTTGTCCTGCTCTACTGTGCCCCCTTGCCTCAGGTTGCCTTCAAACTGCTCTCCATATGCCTGCCAGTCGCCAACAAGGAAAAATGTCGGAAGCGCCTTTACACTGTACTTGGCTGCAAGTTCCTGGCCTTCCTTTTCAGATATGTCGTATTTTTTCAGCTCGGCTATTTTCACGCCCGCCCCTTCAAGGCTGGTTTTGAAAAGCGACATGTCTGAGCAGTTTGCGCACTTTGCGTCCTTGAGCACTATCATGCTCAAAATCCCCCGTGTCCTGTTTTGGGCAAAATCGTAGTATGGGGGGACCTTCAGCGTGAAAACATATTTTCCATCCTGCACTTTTCCAATTCTGCTCCACTGCGCAGCCATGTTTTCGTATGCTGCAAAGTCCTCGGAAAAGACTGCAAAAGGTGCAAAGTCAAGACCGTATTTGGCTGCAATATCCTTGCCTTCCTTGCTCCCAATGTCATAAGTGACCTGCTTTCCAAAGACCATTCCGTTGTTTTTCAGTGCTGCCACAAGCTGTGTTATGTCAGAGCACTGTGTGCAGCTTTTTGCAGCAACTATCGTTGCCTCAACAACGCCTACTCGCTTTCCCATTTCAATGTCATAATATGGAAGTGCGGGGTTTGCAAACAAAAGCGCATCAGGCTTTTTAATCCAGCCTATTGTTGAAGTCAGGTTGTCAATCTTGCCTGTGATTATTGCCGCTGGAGCCTTTTTTATCCCGTATTTTGCAACAAGCTCCTTGCCCTCCTTTGAGTTGTATGCATAGTTCTTCTCGTCAAATCTAAGATTTGCCTCTGTCATAACAGGTCCTAGCTGCGTATTGAGGCTTGAGCACTCAAGGCAGCCGGGGGCGGTAATTGTAATAATTGCAATGTCCTTGCCCTCCTGCGGCGGCTGCATTCCTGGTATCCTGTTTCCCTGGAGGAAGAAAAATACCGCAACAATCAATACTGCAAGCAGGGCAATCTGCGGCAGGTATTTTTTCAGGCCGTTTGCTGCGTGGTGTGCCGCATGATGGTGTGCCTGGTGCGCCCCGTGCGAGTCAGTATGCTGGTGGTGCGCCGGGTGTGCATTTTTGGAGGCAGCGTGCTGGCTTGAATGATCGTGCTGGTTTTGCCCGTGCTCTTTTCCCCTGTTTGCGGCCATAGTATCACCTTAATTAGACACCTTATTTGACGCCTTATCAATGTCCCTCAAATCTTTTGAGTTCTTTCAATAGTTTTGCCTTTCTTACATTTGATTTGGCAAAATTAATTGCTGCTTTAGCTTCTTAAACATATTTGCCGGCACCTTGGTGAAAAAATCACAAAATTTGGCTAATGGAACTGACAGCTAGGTTGGTAAAATACTACGTTTATAAGTTTTCAGCAACATAAAATATTGTGAGTTTGGATGTCTTCTGTAATTATCAATAGTCCGGCAAGTGGCTCAAAGCCAATTATAAAACAAGGTTTGTGGAAAGGCTACAAAACACCTGGCTTGATAGGGCCTGTGAGATGGGATGCCTTTAGAATGCAAAGCATACTTGCCCATTTTGGAATTGACAAGAAAGGTAGAGGAAAATCGGTAATAACTCCTGATTTCACTGGAACTACTGTTCCTGCAGAAACCTGCGAAGAGCTTGGAAAAAGATTTGCGGATGTTGCTGCTGCAAGAATGGGTCTAATTTATGCACGACTTGGAAGCATACCTGGCTTTGAACTTGAATGCGGGCTTACTGGACTTCATGGTAACGGCGACACTCTTGTTTTTTCAAGTGGCATGGCAGCAATAAGCCACCTTATCCTGGCACTTGTCAGGCCAGGGGACAACATTGTCTCCCATGGCACGATTTATGGTTGCACTGATGATTTGTTCACGCACGCTCTTCCTCAGATGGATGTGGAAACGCGGATGATAGACCTGCGCGACCTTAAGCTTCTAGCAAAGCACATTGATGAAAACACCTGCGCTGTTTTTCTTGAAACCCCGGCAAATCCGTCACTTACTCTGATAGACATAGCGGCAGTTTCTGAAGTGGTCAGGGGAAGGTGTCCAATCATAGTGGACAACACATTCATGTCCCCAGTTCTTCAAAATCCGTTTGAGTCAGGCGCAGACATTGTTGTCTACTCATTGACAAAATCAATAGGTGGGCATTCAAATGCGATGGGGGGCGCTGTGCTTGGCTCAGGCCAATTGATTGATGAGCTTTGGGTTACAAGAAAGGATTATGGTGGCGTGCTGCCTGCAAGGGAGGCAAGTGCATTTCTTGAAGGCGTTAAGACTCTGGATGTGCGTGTAGCCAGGATGCAGGAAAATGCGGTAAAAGTTGCACAAATGCTTGCCAAACGGAACGAAGTTTTCAAAGTGTTTTACCCTCTTTTTGATGAACAATACAAAAGCCTTGAGGTCAGGCAAATGCAGGGCCCTGGCTACATGATAGCATTTGAGCTAAAAGGCGGCATGGAGGCTGGAATCCATCTGCTGAACAACTTGAGTATGATACCAATTGCCGTGAGCCTTGGCGGTGTTGAAACACTGGTTTGCCATCCTGCCAGCACCACACACTCGGTGATTGAACGTGAAAAGAGGATTGCAAAGGGCATCACGGATGGTTTGGTGAGGCTCTCCGTAGGGATAGAAAACGTGGACGATATCCTAGGCGACCTAACTCAGGCATTCACGCAATTGGGCCGAAACTAATTAAGAATCGGGATTGCGCTGTTCCCCATATGGCAGTTCGTAATGCTGGTGAATAACTAAAGGGTTGAAGACCTTAAGGGACCATCTGCCTAACGAAAGTTCCCTTATGGCAGTTCGTAATGCTGGTGAATAACTAAAGGGTTGAAGGCCTCAAGGGAGCAATGGGCTTGCACAGTTCCCTTATGGCAGTTCGTAATGCTGGTGAATAACTAAAGGGTTGAAGGCCTCAAGGGAGCAATGGGCTTGCACAGTTCCCTTATGGCAGCACTGGAAAGTACCCCTGCCCCTGCTTTTAAACCCCCTGCCCGCCAACCATAATCACTAAATTCCGCCAAACGGATTTCCAACTTGTGCAAAAAAGCGCAATGTTGGAGGTGATTTGAATGAAAAAGGAAACAAGTGGCGCGGGTGGAATGCCACAGGGAAGGGCGCAGGCAGGTTCTTCTTTTGTGGGTTCTGGCACGCAGGGAAACAACAGAACAGGCTTTCGGGAAGAGAAGCAAGCAGAAGGCCAAACTGAAGGCTTTCAGGCAAATGCAGGCAGTCAAAGCTTTAGCTTAAGCGACATAAGCTCTGGTGGGGACATGAAAGCGGCAAGAAGAGCTTCGCGCCTGGTTGCCTCACACCACCCATACTCAGTTCCAATGATTTCAATACATGATGGCGGCTGGGTGAATAGGGGATACAAAAGGTGGCTGGGTGAGAAGTAAATCCTCGGTGATTGTAGATGCGCGCTAAGCTTGTTGAAAAAAAAGAACCCGCAAAGCCCGATTACTTTGGGGCTGCCTATTTTGGCCTTGTTGCCCTGTTTTGCATCTATGAGCTTGCAGCTGGGGCAACGTATTTGTCGCCATATGTTGTCGCCCCGATTTTTTATATGCTAATTACGCTTGCCGTTTTTGCGTTCCCCATGATGCTATATCTTCATTTTGCGGGGCTTGCAACAAGCATGTTTTGGGATGTGAAAAAAGGAAGGCAGAGGATTGACAGTGCTTTTTCAATATTTATCGGACTTGTCTTAATAACTTCCATTGCCTGGGGCTATTACAATAAAATTGAACCCCAGTCAAGAAGCGAACTTGTCGGCCCTGTTGCACTTGGAATGTTTGCAATTTCCATTGCACAATTGGTGATTGTTTCATATCCATTTGGGCTTAAAGGATCAAGACCTGGGTTGAGGCTTGTAAACTGGTCCTCCAACATCTATAAATTTGGGCTTGGCCCTGCAATGACTTCTTTTGCCACCCTATTTTTAAGTGCGCTTTTGTACGGACTTGCCATTGGCAATAGGGACATGGAAGGCCGTCTTATTAGCATATTGTTCTACTTCATTGTCCTTTTGTTTGTCATTTACAAGATAAAAAAATGGCTTTTGGAGAAAGGCAAGATAAATGAGAAGGGTGCCTATGGGGAATATATGGACGGCAAGACCAAGGATTTGTTTTACCCGCTCAACGGCTACGATGCCATAGGCGCACTTGCAGTTGCTGTTTTTGTCCAGGTGCCACTCTACTATTTTTCAGGGAACATAAGCCAGATTCAAATAGATTTGATAATTTTTTCATTCACTTATGCCGCCCTTGCGTTCATTGAGTTTAATGGTTACAGGCTTGTCAAGGAAAAAGACGGCACGGCTGAAGTGTTTAGCGTTTGGAAAGGAAACTGACTGACAAATCGCTTTCAGAAAAGATAGAAATTCTAAATTATTGCCAAATTAAGAGGTAAAACTCACTGGAAAACAGGTCTGCCCCTGCTTTTAAACGCACCCGCCCAAACCATATCACTAAATTCCGCCAAACAACGCAGGGATTTCCAAGCCTGCAACAACGCATGCTTGGGAGGTGAGTGAAATGGGAAAGGACGCAAGTGGCGCAAGCGGAATGCCACAAGGAAGCTTGAAAGGGCATACTTCTTTTGTGGGTTCCAGTGCAGCAAATAGTGAGCAGGTGTTCACTGAAAGCGACTTTGACATGCAAAGTGCAGCCGCAGGTGAGCAAAGGCCAATCTTGGACAAAGGCGCAAGGCCTGATTTTAGGGTTGTCCAGCCCGAGGTTGACAGGGAAGGCAAGGTCGTGTTCAAAAACGTAGGCGCGCTTTGGAAAAACACATCCAAGGCAGGCAGGGATTTTTACACAATGAAAATCGGGAAGCTGAGGCTTCTTGTTTTCCCAAACAGCAGGCAATAAAAACAAAATCAAGAGGTCGTTATTATGGCAAAATACGCAAAAACTCCAAACATTCCCGAGGACGCTGACGAAATAGACATGAAGATGAAGAAAAAGGCAAAGGTTCTTGAGGATTTGCCAGGCGTCGGGCCTGCAACCGCTGAAAAGCTGCGCAAGGCAGGATACGACACGCTTGAAAAAATAGCCGCAAGCTCTCCGCATGAGCTAGACGAGATTGCCGAACTGGGCGTTGAGACTGCCAAAAAGACGATTGCATCGGCACGTGACGCCCTTGAGATGGGCTATGAAACCGCGGATGCGATACTGGAAAAGCGCAAGAACATAGGCAGGATAACGACTGGTTCAAAGGAGCTTGACGCGCTTATCGGGGGCGGGGTTGAGACAATGTCCATAACAGAAGCATATGGCAGGTTCTCCTCTGGCAAAAGCCAGCTAGGATTCCAATTGTCAGTAAATGTCCAGCTGCCGCCAGAGCAAGGCGGGCTTGGGGGCGGCGTTCTATTTATTGATACTGAAAGCACTTTTCGGCCTGAGCGGATTAAGCAGCTTGCAGAGGCCAAGGGGCTTGACCCTGCAACGATACTCAAAAACATACATGTTGCAAAAGCAGTTAACTCAGACCACCAGATGATACTTGCTGACAAGGCCGAGGAGGTCATCAAGCAGCACAATATCAAGTTGATTGTAGTTGACTCGATGACAAGCCACTTTAGAGCCGACTATGTTGGCCGCGGGGCGCTAGGGGAGAGGCAGCAAAAACTCAACAACCACATCCACAAGCTGCAAAAGCTTGCAGATGCGCACAATATTGCAGTGTTCATAACAAACCAAGTGATGGACAACCCAGGGATACTTTTTGGTGACCCGACTGTGCCAATTGGCGGCCACGTGCTTGCCCATGCTGCAACCTATCGGCTCTATTTGCGAAAGGGAAAGGAGGAAAAACGCATTGCAAGGCTTGTGGATTCGCCAAACATGCCGGAAGGCGAGTGCGTGTTCAAGGTTACGCCAAAGGGATTGGCGGACTAGAAACGACATGCTGCGAGCTTATCATAAATTACCGTTTGGCAATATTTTGCAAGTTTCTTGTTCCTATCCTTTTTAATATTTTTTCATATAAATTCATACTAAATATTTAATTTAGTATGAAAATATATATGGATGGTGAATGACCATGACTTGCATATCCGAAAGAGGTCAGATTGTGATACCAAAATACTTCAGGGAAATGCTTGGCTGGCAGGTGGACACGCCGCTTAGATTCAGCTTGGATAAAAACAAGCTGGTTGTGGAGAAGAGGGAGTCAATTGCTGACGATATGGAGAGATTTGCGAAAGAATGCAATGTTGGCCTGAAAGGCAAACTGGATTTTGATGATGAATACGATGCGGCAATTCTGAAAAAATACAAGAAAATGGGGTTGTTGTAATGTTTATAGATGCTAACATTTTCATCTCAGCGTGGCTTGGGCGAAATGAGGCGGCTAGGAAATGCAAAGAATTTTTTAAAAAAATCGAAAGTGGGGAGCAGCGTGCAATAACATCTGTGTTAGTGTTCGATGAAGTCTTGTATACACTGGAAATAAGAACTGGTGACAGGGAAAAATCTCTTGCAGCAGTAAGAAAAATGTCCATACTCCCAAACTTGAAGATTTGCGAAGTGTCGCCAAGGCAACTGAGCAATTCCTTTGAGATTTACTCGAAGCATGGACTCAAGCCGCGCGATGCCCTGCACATCGCAACCATGCTAGAGAATGGCGTTTCCACCATGCTTTCTTTTGACAAGGATTTTGACGGGGTTAAGGGGATAGAAAGGATTGAACCTTAAAATTAAAGGAGGCAATATGCTGGCTTTTTTGGCAGCACGATCCCATCACGTTTTTTTCCAAACAATCCGGGAAGCCTCTGCAAGGCTCCACAAGCTTACACACAGTGCCGCAAGAAATTCGGGTATTGCAACCCCGCTTCCAAATCCGACGGATTTTTGGAAAAGCCAGACAAGTCCGGC
>VGKX01000026.1 GCA_016866895.1 Candidatus Parvarchaeota archaeon | reverse complement strand
CTTTCCGGCCTTGGGGCAACAATGGCGTTTCTTTTCTACAAGTACGGCTATGTGCTGTGGCCTTTTGTGACAACAGGCCTGCGCATCTCGCAGGTCACAGACACGGGCTTTGAAATACCCCCAAAGCAGGATGCGATACTCAAGTACTCAAACGGGTTTTACTACGCTTCGGTATTCCTGGGAGTTCGCATTTACGAGTCTGTCACGGACAAGACGCAGGAGGAAAATGCCATATACACCGAATACTTTGAGAGGGCGATTTCATCAGTCAAGTTTGTCACGAAATACTCTATGCTTGTTTATATCAAGGACCTGACAAAATACCGCGAAAGCATTGAAACAAGGCACGCGGAGGCGCAGCTTCGCCTTTCCCGCGAGCGGGAAAAAACTGAGCCTGACGTGCTCAAGCTTGACAGGTTTGAGCGCGAGGTTGCAATGTGGGAAGGGATGATGTCAAGGCTCACTCAGGGCATCAAGCCAATGGGCACTGTGGCATACGTGATGACTACTGCAGTGGGCGTCTCAAAGGAATCGGCCATGGCTGCGGCAAAAAACCAGGCAAACGAGCTTAGGGCAACAATCTCCAATGCCCTGAACGTGGAGGTCCTTCCCCTGACAGGCGAGGAGATGCTTTTGTGCTTTGAGTGGGAAAAGTTCATCCCGCCCACACAAACAGACCTTGAGCCGCAATTTGCTTGAAGATGAAACCGACTCTCGTAAAATTCCTTTCTTGGTGCACACATGGGAAGACTTAGGCTTTCAGGGCTTTTCAACCGCGACATTGCAAGGCGCAACATATTCGTAAGGCCGCCTGAACCGCCTGAAGAGTACCTTATCAACGACCCAACAAACTCAATCTACATAGGCAGGACAAAAATCTTTGGCGTGCCTTTCAACTGGACTTACCAGAGGACAACCAACCCGCACATTGCAGTGGTCGGGATAACCGGGTCTGGCAAATCCTATTTTGTCAAGACTTTCATAACCCGCGCGTCATTTGTCTGGGGCACAAATGCCTTTATCATAGACTGGGCCGGGGAGTACAAGGAGTGGGTCAAGCAGACGGGGGGCAAGGTAATATCCCTTGGCAAGGGCTCTTATGTCAACCTTCTTGACCTTGGCGGCATGAGGCCAAATGACAGGGTAAAGCAAATCATACGCACACTTGAGATTCTCACAGACCTGGGCCGCTATCCTGAGCAAAAGCGGCTTACCGAGCAGGCAATAGAGAGGGCGTATGTTGACGCCAAGTTCAAGATGGACTCCAAGGTGCAGCGCGACGGGCTTGGGCGGCAGCTAAAGCCTCCCACGCTTCGGGAAGTGCAGCATGTGCTTGAGGAGCAGCTTGAGGCAGGCTCATACGAATTTCCAGCCGAGCTTGAAAATGCAATCTACAGGATAAAGCAGTTTACAAGGCAGGGCGAGGACTTTTTTGCGCAGCAGTCCACAATCAACCTTGACGAGCTGACCCGCTCTGGCCTTGTGTGCCTTGACCTATCCGGCCTTCCAGACGAGGTTTTCAGGGGCTTGGCCGGCCTGTCCATGCTGCAGTTTATCAAGGAGAAGATGAGGGAGGAGGGCTGGTCGTCAACAAAAGGGCTCAAGCTCATTGTCGTGCTTGACGAGGCGTGGAAAATCGCAAAGGACGAGAACTCTGATGCGGTCATGATTGTGCGGGAGGGCAGGAAGTACCAGTTTGCGCTTCTTGTGGCCTCGCAAAACCCGACTGACATCTCAGAGTCGATATTTTCAAACGTTGGCACGACGTTCATCCTGCGCGTCAAATTCGAGCGGTTTTTGGACTATCTGCAGACCACGCTGAATTTCTCAAACTTCATGAGAACCGAGATATCCAAGCTTGGCGTCGGGCAGGCGGCAATCAACATGGCCTTCCAGACAAAATCCCAGTTCTCCGAGACTTTCCTTGTGGACAAGATAGAGGGCGAGGAGCCGATGGAGGAGTACTTTTTGGACATGACCAATGCGATGACAGACGCGGAAAAGAGGTTTGGTAACATGGCGCGCACGCTTTCATTTGAAAAGGACGAGCTGAAGAAGAAGATGCGGGCATTTGGGCTTGACGAGGTTCACGTGGAGGAGATAGCCGAGATGTTCAGGAAGAAGAACAAGCACATGGATGTCATTTCATTTGTCATACTGCTTGAACGGTATGGCATTGCAAGGGTGAATATCACGTCGTTTTTGAAGGACATTGGAATTGAGGACTCCACAATCATAAACATCTTCTCAAAGGCCGATTTCAAGAAGCTTGGGATGGGCGACAAGGACATAAGCCAGGTGATACTTGAAGAGTAAGGCTTGGGCAAGAGAATAGAAAAAGGGGTCAAGCTAATATATCAGAAAGTGCAAAATTGGCGCAGTGCGGTATTTAGTATGTTGCAAGGAATGGCTGCACCTCATGAGTAAAACCGGCAGGCATGCAAAAAGGCACAAAAGCTGTAAAACAGAGGGGATTGGATGGATTTTGGCGCAAAAACCCAGCAAACGCAGGCATTCGACCTTGAGGGCAAGAACGTCTGCATCATCTGCCAGCAGCAGACAAGCTACCTCAAGCACAAAGTTGCCGAGGATTTTGTCATCAAGGCAATAAGGGCCGTGAAGACTGCCTTGCGGGTTGCAAGGAACAATCAGCTTTATGTCTGCGACAAGTGCTTTGAGGCCTACCAGAAAAAGCGCTGGGGCTTTGAGCAAAAGTTTGTCATGTACGGGGCCGTAGGCGTTATCATTGCGGCAGTCATCATAGGCTCAAACCTGTTTTTGCGCGGCAGGTTCGACCTTTACCAGGTTTTTGTGGGGCTCATTCTCATAGTGTTTTTCTGCGCGCTTTCCCTGACCAACCATGTCCCGGGGCTTGAAGGTGCGCAAGGAGGGGCATCGCCTTCCCCTTCGCTTTCAAGGCCGCAGCCATTCAGTCCTGTCTTAGGCAAAAGACCTCAGGAGGCAAAAAAACCTGCCGTTGCGGCAAAGAGAAAAAGGTAGCTAACCGGTGCCACGATGCCACAGGCTTGCCGACGGCCGGCCGTGCGTTTCATGCAAAGGCGGCATGCCTTATGAAAATTTTGGGTGCGAAAAATGGCTGAAAAAACCAACGAGGGGCCGCGCGTAGGCGGCTTTTCAATAGAGGCAATAAGGCGCGGCAGCCAGTCCGACCTTTTTTCTTCCCTCTCTATCCTTTCGTTTCTTGAGCTTGTTGCAGAAAAAGAGGTAGTTGTTGCAATAAACGTGGAAAGCAGGGACATACAGAAGAACCCCTACCTGTTTTCAATTGCGTATTTTCACCCGGCCAAAATCGAAGTTCTCTATTCATACGTTCCTGGCATGAGCCCCAAAAAAAGGAGGCTTGACATAATCAAGTATTTTTTCAACATACTCACCCTAGTCCAAAGCGCCTATTCGGTTGACAGCAAGCAAATCTACCAGCTTCTGGACTCTGCCCTAAACGACATGAACGAGTACGTCACCGGCGATTACGACAAACTTTATTCGTTTTATGACAACCTTAAAAACGAAGTCAAGCTCCTTCAAAAAAAGGTCTCCGACCTTGCAGAGTCCAACATGCAGCTTGCGCGGGAGAATTACGACCTCAAGCTGCTCAATGACGAGTACAAGCTGCGGCTAAAGCAGCTGGAGACTTATTCGGATGAAGTGCTTAAGGTGAAAATCCAGGAATGGCTCAATGAGCACAACGGGGAAATCAACGTGTCCGATTTTGCCCGCGTGCACGGCGTGTCAGAAAACAGGGTAGAGCTGATGCTCAACAAGCTTGTGACTGACGGCTTCATAAGCCTCAAGCAGTAAGGCCCCCTGCGCCCTGCCACGCCACGGGCTTTTTGCCTGCGGCCCTCAGCTTCAAGACAGCGCAATGCAAAATCCATAAAACAGGATTTCGTGAGTGAAATGGCAACAAAAGCAGCACCCGTAAAAAAGCTTTCAAGGCCAGACGCGCCAAAAATTGCAGCAGCAGGACTCAAAATATCCAAAAATACCTATGTCTTTGAGCCAAAGCGCAAATTCTCAATTGTCAGGCACTTTCAGGTTGCAGGCTCAAGCAAGGAGGGCATTGAAAAGCTCGCTTCTCTTGTAAGCGGGGCAAAAACCGCCGCATCCGGCTTTATCAGGCCGCAAAAGGAAAAAAAGCAGCAGGGGCTGCAGCCTGTGCAGCAGGCAAAGGCTCAAAAAAATGATGCCGGCTCAAAGCATCCCATCTACAACGAAGAGGTTGCAAGGGAGATTGAAAGGCAGGCAACAAAATCCAAAAGCCCGCTCTACGCCTCGCTTGCAAAAATCGGAGTTGCGGCAGCCATTGTCATTGTTTTTCTTGTAGCCTTTCTCCTGACAACCCTGCGCCCTGTGGACATAAAGCCCCCGGTTGACCCTGACGACCTTCCGCCACCCTCATTCTACCTGAATTTTACCGACTACGGCATTGCCACTTATGGCTCGGAGCAGCAGTTTTCGCACAGCGCCTATTTTGGCGGCACATACGATTTTTTCAACATTTCGGGGGCAAACCTGAGCCTGAAGGTTTATCAGTCTCAGGTTCCCTCTCAGATTTTTGTGCTTCAAGGCCCGCGCGTCCAGGCCGATACCTACAGGCAGTTTAGACGGGGGCTTGACAGGCAGCTATCTTATTATGGCATGTATGCCTCTGATCTTGACCCCTCGATGCTTTACAAGATTCCTGGCAACTCAATAGTCATTGTCCCTACCGGCCACATGCCGGAGCTTTTGATTGGCAAGCAGGATTCAGGAAAGTCGATGCTTAACTTGCTTGAGAGGGGAGTCACAATCGTCTACCTTGGCTTCAGGTTCGACCAATATTACCTTGATGACAAGGGCTCAATCAAGCAATCGGACCAAAGCCGCATTGCAAAGCTGGGCTTAAGCTTTGGTCCTGCCAAATCCAAGACAACCTCCGCGGCTCCAATCAATCTGTACGACCCGCAATATGAGCTTTTTTCCTCAGCAGGCGGCGTTGAAACGTATTTTGGGACAATTTATTCGGTCAAAATCAACAATGGCTATTTTATTGCCTTGCCGCAAAGCCTTGACCCAGGCTGGCGCAACAACGGGGAGGCGGCCTCCCAGGATGTTGCGCACCTTGTAGTCTCGCTTCCCTGGCTCTCCCAGCTTGCAAACGCAATGGTTGACATAAGCGCAAACAACTCGACAGGAGGGCAATTTTTCATTTTCACCAACCCCTATTCGCTTAACGGGAATTTTGCAAGGTTTGTAGCCCAGGCCCAGGACTCGCAGGGCAGGAAAGTAAACGGCTTTTCAAAGCTGTTTCTCATCTCGCAGGAGCAAAAAGGCGACATATACTTCAAGGACGGATTCTCAGTCCTCTCCTCCGATGTGACAGGCCAGCCGGTGCGCCTGACTGCAGTTATGCGCGAAAACGAGGAGAAGAAAAAAGTCCTTTTTTTCCAGGCAGTTAAGGACTGGGTTGCGGTAAAAAGCTCCCCGCTACAAAAAACCGAGACAAGCCTCCAGTCCCCTGTCCCTTTTGATTTTGACGCCTCGCTGCAGCCAGGCGTTTATCTTGCCCGTGTGGTGGACGAAAAGGGCTACGTCTATGCTAAAGCAATCTTTGAAATAGCAAAAATCACCATCAAGGTTGAAAAACAGGATTTTGCACGGGGTAATTTTGAGTTTTCGGTATATGCCCCGGACGGGATCAAAATCAGGGTTCCGCGCGCAACTGTGGCCCTTGGAAGCGCCGAAATCGACCAGCTCTCCAAGGATACACTCACGTATACAACCGGGCCGCTTGACCAGGGCAACTACACATTCACAATAACGATTGGAAAGGTAAAGACCCAGATTCCCATGCAGTACACTCTGACAAAGGCGTTTTATGAGGAACCAATAAACATTGCCCTTGGCGTCCTTGCACTATTAATGGCGGCAATCGGCGCATACCTGAGGCGGCCTGAAATCGAGATGTTCTCACTTGACATACCGGACTTTCCGCCGACCTCAACCATCAAGATACCTGTAACCTTGCAAACGGTTGCCGGCCTGATGAGGCAGGTTAACAGGGACTATTCCTGGGATTACATGCCACTAAGCCTGCAGGAGATAAAAAATGCCTTCAGGAAGATTTCCTTTGGCGGCAAGCCAATCCTAATTGGCGACTACAACCTTGAGCGCGTGCTTGAGAAGATGCAAAAAAAGGGAATTGTTTTTGAGAAAAATGGCATGTGGGGCCTGTGCGAGTGGGCAGGCTCAAGCAAGAAAAGCGCGACGTATCTTGTGCTATTCAGGCAGCTTCGCGACATTTTCGTAAACCTGGCAATCCGCTTCACCCCGCTTCTCTCAAGCAAGGACTATGACTCTAAAATTTCAATAGGCCAGGACATATATATTCATATTTACCAGGGGCCATCCACGGCCGTCAGGGCGCTCAACACAGTTGGGACTGGCCTTACTGTAATTGTTTTTGAGGACCAGAAATCCCTCGATGCATTCAAGAAGCTTCTTGCTGTGCCTGCCAAGCACTTCGTTGCGCTCAAGCTTGAGCACTATCAGGGCAACATCCTGCTTTTGACTCCTGCAGACCTTGTCCAAGTCCTAAAAAACCTCAAGCCAAATTAAAATCCCAAGTAAACCCAAAACCCCAAGCCGCCTGATTGGGACTTCAAGCCGGAGGGCTTATATGAAAATTGTTTTTTTCACTGACACATACCTGCCAAACGTGGACGGCGTTGTATCCAGCATTGTGGAGACGCGCAAGACACTTGAGGGGCTTGGGCACACAGTAAGCATCATGTCTTCAGGCTCGACTTTAGACGCCAAGGCAAATCCGGATGGCAATGTCTGCTACTTCAAGTCAGTCCCTTTCATCCCATACCCAAGCTACAAAGTCGCAATTTTTCCTTTTGGCGCCCCAAGTGCTGCACGCAGGTTTTCCCCGCAGCTGCTCCACTGCCATGCGCTTGCAACAATGGGCCTTGCAGCCCTGCACACGAAAGGGGAGCTTGGGCTTCCTTCTGTTGCCACCTTCCACACGCTAGTCACGGATGCAACCCACTACATAAGCAGCTCAAGGCACGTCAGAAGCATCACCGAGCGGGCAATCTGGGCATACTTGAAATGGTTTTTCCCAAGCTTCGATGTTGCAACCTGCCCAAGCAGGTTTGCGCAGTCCAGGCTTGCATCACACGGAATAAAAGCAACCGTTGTCCCAAACGGGGTTGACACTGATTTTTTCATCCCGCTAAAGCGGAAAAACCCCGCCGCTGCCGGCTTAAGGGGAAAAAAAGTTGCCTTGTATGTCGGCCGCGTTGTGCGGGAAAAAAACCTTGAGCTTCTGATAGGGGCGGCAAAAATCCTCTCAAGGGAGAGCAAGGATGCTGCCATACTAATTTGCGGCAAAGGGCCTGCCCTGCATTACTATATGGGGCAGGTGCAAAGGCTCGGTCTTTCGGGAGTTGTCAAGTTCATGGGATATGTGCCGCGCAACCGGATAGTAGGGCTTTACAACAGCGCGGACTGTTTTGTGCAGCCATCCAAATTTGAAACACAGGGCCTGAGCGTTCTTGAGGCCCTCTCCTGCGGCATTCCAGCCTGCGTGCTTGAAGGCTTTGCAACAAGCGAGGCTGTGGTGGACAGGGAAAACGGGTTTTTGTTTGAAGACAGGCCGCAAAGCGCAGCGCAGGCCATAATTGAAGCCCTTGACTGCAAGAATCCCTCGCGCGTGTCAAAGGCGGCAAGGCATAGTGCCTTGCAATTCAGCTCCAAAAAATGCGCAAAGAAACTTTTGGAAGTGTACGGCCAGGCAATAATGCTGCATAAAAGATAGCATGGCAATACTCCATCTGTTGCAGGATTTGCCAAAGCCGGTGCAGGTGAAAATCTGGCAGAAACGCAAGACGGCTAGAACTTTGAAAGCCCGTATAATATCAAAAGTATGCTTGCAAGCAGTATGGCGGGTATTGCAACTCTTGCAACCGCCCAGATTGAGTTGACCGTGCTTATTATTTCTGTTGACTGGTTTTGCCCAAAAACCCTCATCCGTATCCTTTCCTTGCCATAGTGGAACTTATATTCCTCAAGGTTGCCTGCCGCCTTGAACACCGCCTGCAAAACCATCTTTTCAACCTGTGGCTCGGGCGAGCTTCCTATTGGGTTGAGCACTCCTCTTATCATGTTGAGCTGGTGCGTGTCGGTCGTGTACACTTCTGCTTTTTGAAGCTTCAAGCCATTCTGCCTGCACCCTGCCTCGATTTTTGAGAGAAGCCTGCTTCTAAATGCTGGAGTCACCCCGTTTGAGTCAAACAGGATAATGAAGTTGTGCGCCTTGCCTATCTGCAAGTCAAGCACTTTTATCCCGCCGCTTCCAATGGATTTTGAGCCAGGGGAGGCTTGCGCAAACCCGAGTCTTGTCTTTTGGCCTCTTACTTTGGAAACCTTTGCGCACGCCTGCCTTGCTGCATCAAGATACTGAAATGCAGGCAGGCTTCCTGCACTGAAAAAAGTAATGTCACCGGTCTCGGAGTTGTGCTGGTCTGCTGCAATTGCACATGGCACAATCTTTTCAGCCTCGTTCATTATTGAGAGGCCTGCCCCGAAATCAACATCCTCTGTTGTTTGCGGCGCCCTTGAAAGCCCCATAAATGCGCAGCCGTTTATCTGGTACGCATCCACATGCGCATTTGCGCATTTGCCTTGCGCATATGCGGCCAGTGCTCCTTCGTGCCTTGCAGCCCTGATGCTTTTTTCAACTGGAGCCGTTATTTTAGACAGCTGCTGGTGCGAAACCGGGTCAAAGTCGTGGTTTGCAGTGCCGTGGAATGCCATTGCCTTGCAGCCCAGGCTTTTTTCAAGCGAGGCACAAATCCTGTAGGAAAATTCGGAGCCGCCAAGGTTGCCAAAAGGGCCGTAGTGGATGTAGGGGACTACCAATACCAGATGCAGGTTTTTAGCCTTGAATGAAAGGTATCCGACAAGCGTTTCAATGTCCTGTCCAATTGACTCAAAAGTTTTTTCAAGGTCCTGCGAGGAGGAGAGCCACTGGCCCAAAAACATCGAAATGGCTTTTGTGGATGAAATCCCGAAGTTGCGCTTCATTGGCGCGTCAATTATCCAGAATGCCGCATAGGCGCCGACAAGGAACACAAAACCCGCAAAATAAACCTTGAAAAATATCTGGAACAGGCTTTGCCCGGATGAAAGATATTGGCTTGCAGCAAAAAATGCGAAATTATATCCCGCCTGGACTGCCGCATAGGCAACGGCAGACTTGTTGAGGCTGAAAACAATCTTTGCAATCAGGAACCAGAGAACAAAGCTCACCCCAAAGCCTACAAACACAAGCCTTTCGGACACTGCTCCAAAGTTCTCCCGCGTGGCTATGGAGGCAAGGAAAAAGCCGGCATACAAAACAGTGCAGATAAAGGAGAGAAAAAATACCCTGCGCGCCGCCAGTTTCCGCTTGACTGCAATCATTGTCAGCGCGCTTAGGACAGCAGGGGCCGTGAGCAGGAAAAGGCCGCTTAGAGCAGCTTCAATTATTCCTGTGCCCTGCTGCAAAAACCCCATCGTGCTTGCCGCAACTCCAAACGCAATCCCCAGGGCAACCAGAAGCAGCATCGAGACGTGGCTTTTAGGGGTTGAGAACATGAATCGGGTGAGAAGCACTGCCTTTTTCGCGTTGTCCAATTCATCAGCCCCAAACCGGTTGAACCTGCAGATTAGCGCTTTTTGTCAGGCATTCACGCCAACCTTTATGAAAACAAAGGCCAAAAAAATTTCAAATCCTGTCCTTCCTGTCAGCCCACTTTGCCTTTGCGGCAGGCATGGAAAAGCTCGGAGTTTTCTGCCTTATCTGCTTTTCAAGCAGATAGACGTTTGATATGAATTCCCCTGCTATCTGCTTGAATGGGAGGCGCTTTCTTGCCGCAATTTTCATAAGCTCAAGTGTGATAAATCGAAGCTCTGAATTTATTGCAGCTTTTTCCTCGCTGGCCATGTTATTCTCTTGCTACTGCATTAATAAAAGCCTTTGTAGCAAACCTTACCATTGGGTTT
>VGKX01000025.1 GCA_016866895.1 Candidatus Parvarchaeota archaeon | reverse complement strand
CCATAGCCGACACTTATGCCCTCCCCATATACTACCCCAAGGCGCAGGATGCACACATGCATCGTTTTTGAAAAACCAAGCACTGAGCGCTCTGAAGCAAGCTTAGAAACCCCATAGGCATTTGTCGGGCAGGGGGGCGTGCCTTCGTCCACCAAAAGGCCGTCAACGCCCTTGCCATAAACTGTGATTGAGCTTGCATGGATAAAGGCGTGCACGTGCGCATCTGCAGCGCATTTTGCAAGCCTCTCTGTGTGCCCCACATTTACAGTCTCAAGAACCTGCCTGGGCAGATGAAATGCAACAAGGCCTGCCAGGTGCACAACCTCGCTTACCCCGGAAAGGGCGGCCCTGATGTCAACCTCGTTGGACAAGTCGCCAACAAATACGGAAACATTTTGTGGAAGCGGAAAGTTTGGCTTTTTCCTTGCAAACAGCCTGATTCTATTGCTTGGGTTTGATGCAAGGCGCTCAAGCAGATGCCTGCCAATCCTGCCTGTCCCTCCGGTAATCAGAATCATGGTTCTATTGCTGCCACCCTTACTTAAAAATCCTGCCTGTCTGGCGCGACCATAAAAGCAGGTCAAGGTGGGAGATTGGAATGCCCGTGCCGTCCGCAAAGGATTGCATCCTTCCTTTCAGTTCAAGATATGATTTTTCTGACATGTGGCGAGGCATGTATTCTATTGCCCCAAGTGAGTGGAGTTTTTTGAAACAATGAAGTTTAATAATTAAAACCAGCCAAATATTGGCATGCCAACAAAGATGGAGCTTGCCCAAAATGCGACTGGCAGATTTTCCGACATGGCGCCCCTGCTTGCGCTCAACGAAAGGAAACTTGGGGAATTTGGCCTTGAAAAAGCGGTTTACAAAAACAGGAGGACTGGGAGCCTGCAAAACAGGATGATGCTTGTAAATGCCAAAGGCGAGGTTTTTGACTACAGGCTTGTTTTGATGAAATATGAAAGCGGGGCAAAAATAAACTGGGCAAAAGCTGTGGAGGCGGGGTCAAACTGGAAAAAAAAGGGAGATTGGGAAAAAACCCTTGGAAGCGATTACCAGCTCGTAGGTTTCATGAACGTTTCTAAAACAGCCCCCAAAAAGATTGAGGATGAAAAAGGAGTGCGGGTGAAACGGAATAAAAAGCCCGGGATTGGCGGGGAGGAGGACCATGTGGACAGGCTTAGAAAGGGGCTTGTTTACAGCAGGATTGACAGCGACCATAATGCTCAAGGCGGCGAGATAAACAAAAGGGCATTTGAAAAATTTGAGGAGGAAAACAGGGTGCAGGCAATAAAAAATGAATTGCTTGAGCAGAAAAGGAAAAAGGCGGAGGAGCAGAAAAAACAGGCAGAAGCCCAAAGACAAAGGCAGGAGCAGGAGAAAAAGGAACAGCTGCACCAATTGTGGCTGCAGCAGCAACAGGAAGTTGTTTCAAAATACCTGGCCCCGGCAAGCGAGCTGGTCACGCAAAGAAGGCAGGAGTATATGAAAGGGCTTGGGGGAAGGGCGCTTTCCCCAAGGGTTGCCGAATACATAAGAACGGAAGTGGACGGCAACAGGAGAGCCTACAGGAATATAGTCAAGTTTTTTGGGAGGCTGGCACAAAGCGTTGGGGCCGAAAGCCGCGTGCTTGAGACTGTGTTTGAAAGCTGCTACAATTTCAAGGCCAAGAGATATGACTTTGACCCGTACCTGGCAATTGCAATCATGGCTACCGAGTCTGATGGAAAGGAAAACGCGGTTGGCAAGAATACGCGGTGGGGCAGGGCAAAGGGAAGGTTTCAGCTGATAAGTGCCACTGCCCAGATGCAGGGGGTCGACAGGGCCGACCCCAAGGAGAACATACAAGGCGGCGTTGCCGAGCTGAAGCGGCTATTTGAGAGATACGGGGCGAGCATTACAATAGACAAGAAAGGAATGATATATTATGATGAAAAAACAGTTGCGGCAATAGCCGCATACAATTCTGGCCAGGGCGGGGGCGACAGGTTTTTGAGGCAGGGAAAACTGTATGCGGAGACCTCGGATTACGTGCCGGTTGTGCTTGACTTTTACAAGGTTTTCAGGGGAATTGGCCTTGAGGGAATGCTTTACAAGTCAGTGAACCAGTTTGTTGGGGAAAAAGGGCAGGTGATTGCAAGCAACCTGGACTGGTATAGGAAAAGATACAGAGTTACCTGAAATTTTGGCATGCAATCCGTTTATGTTGTTGCCCTTGCAACTGCCAATTTTTTGTTCTTGCAACTGCGTATTATTTTGCCCCTGCAACCTGATTTTTAAGTCCTGGCGTGTTCGGGGCGCATCAAACATGCCTGACAGTCATTTTGCCCGAGGGTAAAAGCTGGTTGATGTCGTCCGGGTGCGCACCAGTGCGCTTTGCAATCGTCTTTACAGCCACGGCTTTTTCCTTGCCCCCAGGGACAATCTCGCAGGGCAGGGAAAGTTTCGCCTGGCACAGGATTGGCGCACTTGTAAGCAAGCCGCCCTTGTCCAATCCCACCCGTATGCCAAGCCGCGTGCCATAAAACCACTCGCGCTGGCCTGTTATGCCAAATCCTCCTTTTGGGATAAAGCCCCCGTGCGCATGTTTTGTAAGCTGGGATTTGCTGACAGCATAAACATTGGCGGATGGGCTTGCGACTTTCCATGCCGATGAGTACGAAGCCGCAAATTGCGCAGCCTCTTTTTTTTCCGAAAGGGGGACGTCTTGCGCAAGCCCGCCTTTGAGCACTGTTGCCGGAG
The DNA here is from genome assembly GCA_016866895.1 of Candidatus Parvarchaeota archaeon. Taxonomy (NCBI): domain Archaea; kingdom Nanobdellati; phylum Candidatus Parvarchaeota; species Candidatus Parvarchaeota archaeon. Next base: position 7,694 of record VGKX01000025.1, on the reverse strand, counting down.
CGCCTTGTATGTCGGCATGGAAAAACAGGTCGCCATCTTCGATATATTTTGAGTAGATAAGGTCGTTTTGTGCCGCGTCCCGGCCTGCAATGACAAGCCTGCCAAGGCTTGTATAAAACCACCTGAATTTCTCAAACCATTGCTTTTCCCGCTTGGTTTTAATTTTGGTGATTGGATTTGAGGATGCCGCGCCGCCGGGGGCGCCAAAAGCGCCCTTGCTTTGCAGCCGCGCTATCTGCTCCCTGGTTTTTTCAAGGGCTGCCTTTGCGCCCTGCGCCTTTTTCCTTGCCTGTTTTGATGCCTCAAAGCAGCCGGCTGCATTTTGCCTTGCGGATTTTCTAAAGTCGATTGTTATTTTCATGGCTATTCGCCTTTGTTATCAGAAAAACCCTTCCAAACCCGTCTGCTTTCCCTTGAATTTCAGGTCGTCTTCGGTTACGCCAAGCTCGCGGAGGATTTTAAGGACTGAAGGCAGGATTTGGTGCTCGATGTAGTAGTTTGCATCGTAATCTTTTGCCATCTCAAGCACCGTCGCCTTTTCCGAGATGCTTGCGCCGGATTTTGTTATAACAAAGGCGATGACTGCCTCTGAATCTATGGCCTTGCCTGCCTTGATTGCTTTTTTTGCCGCGGCAAGCTCGGGGCTTGTGATAAGGTATTTGTCCGGGTCCTTGTTAAGCTGTGTGTAGACTGCCAGGTCCTCAAGTGGCACCTTTCCTTCACGAAGCGCCTGTATTGTGTCCTTGACAATCTGGATTGCTTTTTCCTTGCTGCCCTCCTTCAAAATCGCATTTAGCACCCTGGACTGCGTTTCCTTGGCTATTTTGGACCAGTCGCGGCGCACAAGCTCAAAGCCGCGTATCTTAATCCTGCCCTGCTCGTCCAAAAGCGCGTATTTTTTCTTTGCGCCAGTGTCGCCCTCTCCGGCAACCTTTTTTGTGACAAACATGCCACGCAGGTAAAATGCCTCAAGCTCCAATTCCATCCGCTCCGGAAGCTGCGAGTTGACTTTTTTCATGAAGGCAAGCGCATCCTCTTTTGTCTTGTTGCCAAGCAGCAGGAACAGGGAATCCGTGTCGATGTAAAGCACATTAAAGCCGGCGTCCTGAGCCTTTGCCGCAGTCTCGGTTATGTAGTGCCTGCCCCAGGCAGTCACTGATTCGCCGCATGCCCTGGAGTACCAGCGGGAGCGCGCATAGGCAAGATAGCCATAGTAGGAATTCGCAAGGATTTTGAGTGCCTGCTGCTGGGCGAACACGTCCGCATACTCCTGGCTTTCCTTTGGCAGTTTTTTGAGCTTGTCCTTGAGCCCCGCGCGCCCCTCCATTATGCCTTCAAGCACCAAAGGTATGAGGCCTTTTTTCTTTGAGCAGAAGCGGTGGCCTTGGGGCGACAGGTGCGACTCCTCCTTGCCGCAATCAGAACAGTTGAGCGTATATGGGTCAATGTTGTGCGAGCAGATAATCGACGGGTACAGGCCGCGAAAGTCAAAGACGACCAGGTTTTCGTAAACCCCCGGGGTCGGCAGCTTGACAAAGGCGCCTTGTATCATGTTGGCAGTCCGCTGCCTGATTTCCTGCTCCCCAGGCTTGTTTGGCACTATTTGATTGTGCTCAAATGAGGCGCGCATCAAAAGCGATTCGACAAGCTGGCCTGTTGTGGACGAAACAACATCAAACAGGGGGGTTTTGGTAATGCGTGACAGCTGCATCTCCACAGGCAGGATTTTTTGGGCAAGCTCAAGTGTTTCAAGCGAGTCGTTGTGCGAATACTCGGCAAGCAGCTTTCTTTGCCCTTCATCGTCCCACATCTGCCAGATTGCGAGTTTTTTTACAAGCGACTTTGTGGCGCTTTCCTTGCCCACAAGCTCCCGGTAGGCGTTTTCAAGTGTGTATTTTGAGACTTTCAGTGCGCCAATGATGCCAAGGAACTGGACCACGCTATAAAGGTCGGCGTGAATCCTGCCTTGTATTTTGGCTTCCTTGCGCAGCCCGCGCTGTGCGAGCTTGAATGAGCTTTTGTCCCTGCCAAGAGAAAGTTTTGCGCCAAGGGCGCTTGCCCTTGCCTGGAGGTATGGCAAGTCAAATTGGGAGGTGTTGTAGCCGACCATAAGCTCAACATCCTCGTCTTTGACGACCCGGCAAAACTCCTCAATCATTTCCTTTTCACCTTTGAGGATTGAGGCAAAGTCCTTGCCCGTATCCCTCCACGTCAAAAGGCCCGACTTGCCGGAGTTTGTGGCGTAGCTTATCATGATTATCGGGTCTTGGGTGGGGCGCGGAACGCCTGCGGGGTTGTAGGTTTCAATGTCAAATGCCATTGTGCGCAGCTGAATCGGCCTTGCGGAACTTGAAACGATTGAATCCAAAATCCTCCCGCGCCTGGAATACGTGACAAGCGAGAAAGGCTCAAGCCCATTGTCAATGATAAAGCGTTTTGCAAAAGGAATATTGAACTCATAGGCCTGATACTCCTTGAGGGTGTCTTTGAGCGGAGGAACGTGAAACGGGTATTTGGCAAAAACCTTCAGAAGCTTCTTTTCCTTGCCAAAAAGGATTTTTGCCACAGGTTCAACGCGCAGAGGCCTTATTTGCTGCCCCTTGTCAAAGGCGCAGGCAGACAGGATTTTTTGCGCCTGGGATTCCGGGGCATCGATGTAAAAATACGGCTCGCAGAATTTGTAAAGCCTGAAAAAGCGCCTGCCTTTCATGAGAAGCCTCACATAAGTCCGCTCGCCGTAAACGTGGTAGTCCGCAGAAATGAAAAAGGCCTTCTTTTGCTTTGGCTGCTTTGACTCGTCAGATAAAGGGGATTTGCCCCGGTTTTCCATGGATAAGATTGCTTGATGCAGGTTTAAAACACTTGGACAAAACTATGCCTGTAATGCCGCTTGATTCAAGAACCCCATGCGGCGGGAAATGTTTGGGGTTTACCCCTCATTTTCTTCTTGCGTGTCGCGGGAGAAGAGGACTTTTGGGTATGCGGATTTTCTGGGCTGATTTGTCTGGCTGGTTTGAGTTGATTTGGGATTTGCCGTGTTGAAGTTGACATTGTTTTGCCGCCTGTCTTGGACTGGCGGGGGCTACGGGGGTTTTGATTGTTTTGGCTGGGTGCTTGATTTTTGGTTGTTTTGGGGGTTTGTGTTTCCTTGGGGGGTTTTTGAACTGTTTGACTTGCTTGGCGGACTTTGTTGAAATGGCCGGGATTGCGGTTTTTGCGGTTGAAGCTGAGTGGTTTGTTGAGGTTGTTGCATTGATTCCTGGGGTTGTGTTGCGCTTTGGCCTTGTTTTTGGGGCAGTGGTGCAGGCGTGTCTTGTTGTTGGGGTTTTTTTACAAATACGAAGTGCGACAGAACAAAAAACAGGGCGCCAAGCAATACAAATGCAATGCCCCAAAGAAATATTTTTCCCGCCATGGACCCCACAAGTTCCTGGGCAAGGCTTGTCAAAAGCCCAAGGACTGTCGGATCAATAGACTGGCCTGAAAGCTGGGAGTCTAGAACCCTGGCAACCGCAGGCGGAGATGTAAGGGCAGTGAAGATAAGGGAGCCGCCAGCAAGAGTAATCGGAGCCGAAAGCTTTTGGAAAAATTCATGCAGGTCCCTTAGCACTGCAAGCAGAAGAGCGGTTAAGATGATTGTTGCCGCAAGGGAAGCTAGGGCCAGATTGCCCAGAAGCAAGTAAACGTCCCGGACCGAGGCAAGTGTGCCTTCAATGCCTCCAATAATGGCCTTTGTTTGTGGATATTTTTCAAAAAGAAGTTTTTTGTCAACTGAATCAGGGATTGCGCCCTCAAGTTCCTTCTTCTTTGCCTCCAGTATGGCAGCCCGCGAGGGGTCTTGCGGATTGGGCGCTATTGTGTCCGAGAAGTAGTCAACACCCAGGTCGATTGCGTTGGACTTGATTGGGGTCAGGTCCAGCCGCGGCTCGAACGAATCCCTTTCGCCGCGCACAAAACCGAATGACTCGAAGAGAAGCGCATCTGCCTGGGTTTGAAAATACACAGGGGTGATTATAGCGCCTGCCGCCGACTCAAACTTAAAGAGCCTTGAGGGTTCCTGCTCGAAGTTGAGCGACATTGACTTAATGAATTTGATGCGAAACGTATCGTAAACATCATATTTCACGAGAAAGTCGCGATAAAAGACAGGGTCAAAAATCGTTGACTGGGCAACCGAGATAAAAACGAATGAGGTTATGGCCGTGGATAAAAGAAAAAAATAGGTTGAGTAGAGAAGCCACGTGAGGATTTTTTTCAGCATGCAAGACTGAGGATGTTGGAAATTTAAACATTATTGGTTTTGTGCGGCCACTTTGGAGCCCGATTGCTGGGCTGGTTTTATTGGATAAGCGGAGGGGTGGAATCTGATGGTTGTTTGCATTGGTAAAACGTGTCAGACAAACCATTAAATACTACATAATGGCCTAAAATTAAAAGAAAGCCGTCTTTTATTTCTGCCGCAAGGCAGAAAAACTGGTCGCCTTGCCAGCGCGTCGATGCGCTGGCCTTCTTCTGTTTGAAGGTTTTTTGGGTAGCTGCGGCTTTGCGCGGCCCCAAGGTGCTTTGAAAGTGCCACACGATACAGCAAATCTTGCACTTCAAGTGCCGGGGGCGGCACTTGTAAGATTTAATAAACTGAGTGAAGAAATACTGGAACGGAGAGATTGCCTAACTATTTGGTTAAACTGCGGCTTGTTTTTGGCCTGGTATTGATTTGGACCAGAAAGGAAAGAGTTGTTTGTGTTTTACATATTGGGTCAATGGTGAAGTAATGGAGAAAAAGGAGCTAGAGGAGGCAATAGGCGGGCTTGAAGCCCAAAAAAACAAGCTGATTGAAAGGATACGGCAGCTCAACGGCACGGTAAGGTTCAAGCAGAGGCAGGCGACGCAGCTGGAACAGGTGGGCGTGGAGCGCACGCAGCCAAGCGCAGGCAGGCTTAGGGCACAGCTTGAAAAAATCGAGTTTGGGATAGCAACAGCAGCATATACGCCCAAGATGGAAAAGGAAATGATAAAGGCGTCCAGGGAAGTTGAGGGGAAGCTCAGGGTTGCTGAAAGCGAGGAGAGGGTAGCTCGGAAAAAAAAATACGTCCAAGACGACTTGAGGTTTGCACTTGAACAGCAGGCGCAGGTGGAAAAGCAGCTGGCCGAAATAAGGCCAAAGCTTGGCACCCTTTATGACAGGCTTTTTGAGATTAAGAGAAAGGGGGACGGGCAGGCTGCGGCAGGCAAGAAGAGTAGGCACGGGCGCTTGAATGCGGAACCTGGCAGCCAGCAGGGTGGCATGCACAGGCAAAAAAGACAGTTTAGGCCTGACAATGAAATGCAGCAGTACATGCAGCCACATGACAGGTTTGTGACCATTGATGAGATTTGCATCGTAAAAAAGAAGGCAGGGCAGGCGTAATGAAGGCACGCGGGGGCCGGCAAGGAAAGCGAACAAAATAATCGGGAAACAGATGGTTGGATGCTCATCGGCGTTGTTGGGGCCCCAAACAAGGGAAAAAGCACTTTTTTTGCAGCGTGCACCGAATCAGATGTGCAGATAGCTGACTATCCATTTACAACAATAGATCCAAATAAGGGAGTGACCTATGCACGGGTTGCCTGCCCGCATACAAATCTTGGCGTTATGTGCAGCCCAAGGACGGGAAAATGCATAAACGGCACGCGGATGGTCCCAGTCAACATTATTGACGTGGCGGGCCTTGTGCCTGGAGCGCATGAGGGAAAGGGAATGGGGAACAAGTTCCTGGATGATTTGAGGGGCGCAGATGCGCTGATACAGGTTGTGGATGCAACAGGCAACACCGATTTGGAAGGCAACAGGGCAAGCGGCTGCGACCCGGCAAGGGAAATTGAATTTTTGGAGCAGGAGATATCCTACTGGATTGCAGGCATAATGATGCGTAATTGGGCGAAAATCAAGGGCAGGGGTGTCGAGGAACTGCAGGAAGCCCTTAGCGGCCTTAAGGTGCAGCGAAGCGACATTGAGGCGGCTGCAGCAAGCGCAGGATTGACGCTTGCGGCAATAGAATGGAATGAAAAGCAGGCATTGGATTTTGCAAGCGCGCTTAGAAAGAGGGCCAAAAAAATACTTATAGCAGCAAATAAGGCTGACGCGCCTGGAGCGCCTGACAATATAGGCAGGTTAAAAAATGAGTTTGGCGAAAGGGTGGTTGCGTGCAGCGCAATAGCCGAACTTGCATTAAGAAAGGCAGGCAAGACAGGCGCGGTTGAATACAGCCCTGGCCAGAAAACCTTTCTGATAAAAAACTGTGACGAAAGGCAGAAAAAGGGCCTTGGGCAGATAGCCGCGGTTATGGAAAGGCAGGGAGGAACCGGCGTGCAGCAGGCAATAGACAAGGCGGTTTTCGAGCTGCTTGGCCTCATACCAGTCTTTCCTGTTGAGGACGAGCACAAATACTGCAACAATTTTGGCGCTGTTCTTCCTGATGCGATACTTGTAAAAAAAGGGACAAGTGCCAGTGAGCTTGCAGGGCTGATACATACCGACCTTGCAAAGCATTTCATTTGTGCAATTAATGCAAGGACGCATATGAAAATAGGCAAGGAGCATGTGTTGGAAGCAGGAGACGTCATAAAAATAGTGAGCGGAAGGGGATAGGGGCGTTTTAGACCCAGTGTTGGGAAAGGGTGAGGTTATGAAAAAGAACGGAAACATGGGAATCATTATTCTAGCGGCAGTTTTTGCCAGCTTTTTAATGTTTGGCTGCACACAAAGCGGCCCGGAACAGAAGGCTAACCAGACTGCAGCCTTGGACACGGCCCAGGCAAAACTGGTTTTGGGGTCATTCGAAAAAGCCGCTGCGCTTGATGACTACACCCTTGAGTACGTGGAAGACGCGCAGGGAAAGGTAAGTGAAGTGACCCTGAGGGTAAAGGGCAGCGAAAGGCAGGCGACAATCAAAAGTGCGCTTGATGAGAAAAATTTTTATTTTGGCTATGGCAGGATGATTGGCTGCGTGAGGATTAAGGACGGCGAGCAGACCTGCGCACAGGTGGCTGAAGGCTCAAGGGCAATTGACGCGGCAAAGGCTGCAGACAGGATTTTTTTCAGCGAAAAGCAGGCCTCAGATGATTACAACCTCAATAAGTTCCTAATAGGCAAGGGCGCGATTAATTTCACAGGGGCAATCGTCCCCTCCAGGCAGGCTGGAGCTGACTGCAGCGCAGTGGAATACACGACCAACTACAAGATTTTGAGCATCAATGATTTGGCATACATAGGATTTGCGGCAGACAACCCAACAGTAAGCGTTTTTAGCGGCTATCGGACAAAAGTGTGCATAGGGGCACAGGATGGCGTGCCGCTTTTGCTTAACCTGACTTACAACTACAAGGATGTGCCGCAGTATTACTCCAGAGTTGCATTAAAATTCGAAAAGAACACAGGCAGGGCCGTTGTGACTCCGCAAAACCTTGCAAACCAGACCGAATTTGAGAAAAAATACGCTGAGGCACAGGCGCTTTTGGATTCTTACGGAAAATGCAAAAAGTTGGAAAATGCAACCGAGCGGGACTCGTGTTACGCGGCAGCGGCCTTTGAGTCATATGCGCCAAGCATCTGTGAAAAAGTTGAAGGGGTAATAAAGCACGACCAGTGCCTGATAGCCCTGGTCGGGCACGCCAACCAACCTGGCTTGTGCGCCAAGACGACGGTTCTCAAGGAC
>VGKX01000024.1 GCA_016866895.1 Candidatus Parvarchaeota archaeon | reverse complement strand
TGACAATAGATATTTAAATTCTAATTATTCTATATAGACAAGTACAAAACAATGCAATTACGTAAACCTTTATAAAGAAAATCTTGGGGGTGTCCTGCATGTCAAAGACAAGGAAAATCCAGCTGACAGGAAAATCGACCTTCATTGTTTCGCTTCCAAAGGCATGGGCGACAAAAAACAACCTTGCGCAGGGCCAGGAGCTGCACCTGGACGAGATGCCTGACGGAACGCTCAAGATTGGGACGCAGAAAAGCGAGAAAAAAAAGCTTGAGATGAATCTCCATATTGACACCGGCTCAATCCCAAGCGAGCTTGCGCGCACGCTTCTCTCAGGCTACCTAAACGGTTTTGACATAGTGAACATGCGGTCAAAAAAGCCCTTCACGCACCCGATCAGGAAAACGGTGGTGGACTGTGTTGACAGGCTGATAGGCTACGAGATTGTGGATGAGAAGCCTGAACACATGATGATTCAGGACTTCTTTTCGCAGGCCGGGCTTTCCATAGAAAAGACGCTCAAGCGCTCGCACATGATTGCCTCAAACATGCAGCAGGAATTCGCGGCAGCACTTGAGGAAAGGCAGGCTTACAGGCTCAAGGAGATAATGGAGCAGGAGGATGAGGTTGACAGGCTTACTTTCCTTATTCAGCGCCAGCTTCGGCGGGCAATGGAAGATTCGGCGATGCTTGAGGTGCTGCACCTGCCTGCGCAAAAAGTCATAGAGCTGTACATAACCTGCAGCAGGGTTGAGCGGATTGCGGATAGTTTTTACAGAAATGCACAGGAGCTTATTGACATACCGACAAGCATAAGTTCCAATGGGGCCCTTTCACTGCTTTTGGAGGCAAACAGATTCACCTACGAAATGCACACACAGGCAATGCTTGCGTTTTACGAAAACGACAAGAAGACTGCAAACAAGCTTTTGGACGAGCACTCGGCTTTCATGGCAAAAAAAACAGAAACAATGAAAAGGATGCTTGGTTTTGCAAAAGTCGAGCCCCTTGCCCTGACAATACTTACACGGTACTATGACGTTGCAAACCTGGGGCGCGACATTGCCGAGATTGTGCTTGACATACCGCATGCACAAAATTTCGTGGATGAGAAAATTTGAGCGAAAAGACGCATATGGAAAAAAACTGAAAACATGCAAATGGAAAACTTGATAAGCGCAAAGGCGCGAAAGACAAGACAGGGGAATGCGGGTGTTTGAATGGTTTTGGATTATTGGCTTGTTGCAACGGTTGCCGGGCTTATTGCCCTTGTCTACCTGATGTACAAGGACGCAATCAGGCCGGGCTATTCAAAGGAGTGCATTGATGAAAAGGCAAGCTGGAAGAAGGGGAAGGCGGGGCGCTGAAGCCCGTTTTGCAGGTGGACCATGCCAAGAAATGCTGTGCAAATAAAAAAAAACCGGAGGAAGAGGGATGGAAAGTCCCCCATGCGCATGAGTCCTAGTGCGCAAAGCGGCGCGCATTTAGGAGAGGATGCGACTTATGGGATTTTCGGAATGCGAGTGTCAAAAAGGGTTGTCCTTCTCAATATTTCTGTAATGGCCCTGTTTCTTCTTGCAGTAGCATACTTTGCGCTATTGAGCAAATCAGAGCCTGTCTTGTACATAAGCGGTGAGAGGATTGGAAAAAATTCCATGCTCCAGCTGATTGACGGGGAGAAATACAGCTACCTTGTTGATGACTCGCAAAACAAGGGCCTTGTTGACTATGAAGTGAAGCGGCAGGGGGGCTGCATGCAAGTCAAGTACGGGGTGGGCCAGCTTGCCTATTCGCTTTGTTTTGCAAAAGACGGTCTGGTTTCAGGCCCTGGCACAGGGCAAGGCGCAGTGGCGCAAAACCAGCTAAGCGTGCAAATGGCAAAATCAGACCTCGGCGTGCCAAACATGCTTTTCAGGCCCTGGATGCTTGCACTTGAGCCTGGCTTTGAGTGGAGCGCCAACATAAGCTATGGCACAAGATTGGAAAGCCCTTTGTTTGCAAACGAGTACCTGACGCAGGAAACAAGCAGCGTCAAAGTCATTGGAGTTGAGGATAGGTTTGGAAGGGCGGCATACAAAGTAAGCGTTGTCGGAAGTTCGCCTGATAAAGGGCAAAGCAAGGTGACAATGTGGGTGGACCAGAAAAAAAGAATAATTCTTGAAGCGGTTGGGGAAGGATATTCGATGAAGATTGCAAAGGCGCCTTTCAACATCACAGGCAGCTAGGCTTAAGGCTTGTAGAGCACTTTTTTTTGATAAAAGGCCAGGGCAAGGCCGACGAGTGCAAAAAGCAGGATAACTGAAAGGATGCTGCTTTGGGCAGCATCCCTGTTGCCAAAAGTCTGGCTGCCTCCCTTGCCAAGAAGCTGCATTGGGCTAGGCCAAGACTGCGTGGAAATGTTTTCCCCGGACCGTGCATGCCTTGTGATTTTTGCAAATGGGACTGAGAAGTTGAAGGAGGAGCCAAACAAGTCGTAGGCGGAAAGCGACAACAAGTTATTGGGCGAAAGGCCGTTTGCATCGGCCTGAAGTACATAAACATAGGAAAACGTTGACGTGTCGTTTGCAAATGCGCCTGCAGAATTGGAAAACACGGATTTGTTGAGCCGCAGGGGAATTTGGCCTTGGCTTGACTGGCTGTAGTTTTCTTGGACTGCAGCGCTAAGGACAACTAGGCCTGACAAGCTGGCATCAGAAGAGTATGGAAAAATTGAGTAGTTGGCAAGTGGCGCTTCAAATGCTTGCTGCCTTGGCTGCAGGAAGCCAAAATCCCCCTGGCCTGCCTGCTGCGCGTCCGAGCCGCCCCTGCTGCCTTGCTGCGGAAATCCGGGGCTTGCAAATGAGCCTGCGATGTAAGAAAGGTTCCGATTGGAAAAAATAAGGATGAGAAGAGTTTCATTTTCCAAATCAGTGGCAAGAAGCGCAGGCCGCAAGACTGAAAAAAGAACCGGGCCTGACTCGATTGGGATTGAAAGGTTTGACTTGTCGGAAAAAGAAGGGGAGATGATGCTTGAAATTGTGCTTTTTGTGCAGCCGCACCCCTTTGAGCCGTCTGGAAAATAGGCGCAGCTGTAGGAGTGCCTCTGCTCAATTGCCTTGTAGCTGTAGGTTGCAGACGAGTCAACAGAAACGGCAAGTATTGGACGCTGGGCTGGATTTTTGCCAGGCCGCATGCCCTCAAGCTCAGTGTGCGAAAAAGGCACTTTGAGCAAGGCGCTAGGGGGCGCTGAAAACTCAAGCTTTCGCAAAGTGCTTGTTTGCACGGCCAAAGGCGAGTAACTCAGGGCTTCAAAAGAAAAGGCGAACGAATAGGCTGGCGGCGCAAGCTGGGCGTAAGTTATTGAGTCCTCCGGGCAGTCCGGGTGCGCCCTTGGACGAGAATGTATTCCAAAAGCCTCGTGTGAGTCGCCCCACAGCCAGGCAATTGAAGGCGGAAAGCTGGAGCTAGATGCCCCGTTTACAGACGGAAGAGGGTACAAAAGCCTTGCAAAGAAGAATTTTACAGGCGGCGGGTTTTCCTGTATGCCAAAAATATTCTGGCTTGTGCCTGAAAGCGAATTGAGCCTTGCAAGTGAGGAATTTTCAATGCCAAGAAACATGTCCTGGTAGGCAGGCCGTGAAAGCGCAAAAAGGCAGCCTGATGCAAAAAACAGGAGCAGGATTGATGCAAGCGCAGCCCTTGGCAAAATAATAAGTTGTTTGCCATTGTCAGCTAGCAAAGCTCCCACGCCCGCGCTGCCAAAGCCAGATGCAGCCTTCCTTGGATAAAAAGCCTTCTTGCAATCTTGGCTTGCCTGGACAGAATGGATTTGGCTTGTTTGGACAAAGCGAAGTGGCCCGGCCTGCCTTGTTTTGCGCCTGTTGTTTTTGCGCCTGCATCCGTTTTTGCGCTCGCACTTGTTTTTGCTGCAGCGTCAAATGAGGCCTTGGGGCCAAACCCTATCCCGTATTCTTCAGCGAATTTGGCAAGCTCATTTTCTTGTGAAAACACGATTATGATTTTTTTGTATTTTCCTGCAAGAATTCCGAGTTTGTCAATGCATTGGTGCGGGCTTGCAAGCGCTGTTTTGCCAATCTCCAAAAGCCGGCCCTTTTGCCTGCATGCCCTTCCGTGGGCCACAAGCCCGTCCCTTGCAATGCGCTGCGCCACAAGGCCTTCGAAATTTCTCTGGCTGAATTTTTTTGGGCAGATGCAATAGTAGCCCAAATGGCAAGCTGCCTTTTTGGCTAAAACAAAATGCCCAAGCAGGGATTCAACGTTTGACTGGGTTGAGCGCAGTGTTTTCCCCCGCGCCAGGCTGCTGCAAAGCGCAAGCCTTGCCTCAAATGCCGAGAGCACCGGAAGCTGTTGGGAAAATCCAAGCTTTCTTGCCCCAACCGCAAACGCCCGCCTCAGCTCCTTAAAACCTACCTGCATGACATGGCGTTTCTGGCCGCCACTTGTGTTTTCCGCGTCTCCTTCAGGCAGATAAATGGTGATTTTGTCTTTTTTCTTTTTTGAGCCAAAGTAAAAGGCTGTTGCAAGGAAAACTGCGCCAAAAACCGCCAGATAGGCAAGGTTTTGGGGATTTTGTGGGGCAAGCACTTCAAACCTTCGCGTCTGGCCAAGCAAAGAGGCATAAAAGGCGTTATTGCCCGGCTCAAGCCTGGCGCTTATTGTTGATATGCCATTGCTTAGCGGATATGTGCCCTTTGCATTAGAGCCTTCCTTCCAGACAGTTACATAAGAGTCAACCGGAAGCGAATCAACAGTCGCATTTAACACAAACACGTTTTGCGCAACTGGGAGAGTGCTTATTGACATGTTGGAAACATGGAGCCGGCCATTCCCAAGCCGCCTGCCATACTGGTCCGAAAGCACGACAAGATAATCGCCAGGCACGCCTGGGGCGTTTATAGCAGCGCTTCCAAAAAGGACCTGCTTGACTTGCCCCTTGCCTGCACTTACCCTTGAAACTTCGCCTTGCGCTGACACGAGCGAATAAGTCAGGTCAAGAAGGACTGGTTTTGAGTTGTTGGCATAAAACCTGAATGAGGCTTGCAGGATTTCATTTGGAAACGCGCGCTCCCTGATGGCAACCGCCCCAGGGGGTTGCTGGAGAGGCAAATCCCAGACAGCGCCTTTTTTCAGCCCGCCATCAGACCCAAAGGTGGCAACAGAGTGCAGGTATGCCTGCCCTCCGGCCGCTTGCTGCACAATATTAGGAGCCTGAGGAAGCTTTGGGAGGAACATGATTTTGGCCTGGCTTGCGGAGCCTGAAAATTCCATTCTGGAATAAACGCGCTGGTTTTGCCACGGCTGGTGGATTGCAAGGGATGAAAGCACCCCTGCAGCCCGCCTGGGGCCGCCAAGTGTGTTGATTGTGCCGTTTACCCAGACAAAATAGCCGCTTTGGCTGCCCATATTTGCGGACTGGGCTGGAAGAGCCGGAACCTGGAGGGCAAGGGCCTGGATGCCGCCTAGCTCAAGCCTTGATGGCTGCGCATTGCTTGAAAGCAAGGCAAAAGGGCCGCTGCCTGGGGTTTGCGGCTGGATAATTGAGCCGTCTTGCGAGAGCTGCAGGGATGCATCAGGCCCGACAAATATTATCGAATTGCCGCTGCCCAAAAGCCGTTTTTCAAAAAGCGCCAGCACTTGAGGGTAGGCGCCATTAGGGGCGACAATAATTGAATCTGAAAGCCTTGTGGAGTTTGTTAGCTTGGCGTGCCTCGCCTTCACGCCATAATTGGAAAGCTCCTGCAAAAATGCGGAGGCGAAACTTGGATAGTCGTCTGCGTCAATTGCAGGGTAATCCAAAAGCAGCACTTGGGACTGGGGTTTGGAGGCAAAAAAATAGGATTCAACTGAAGCCCCTGACATGCCAGATGAAACAAACTGGACGCTTTGAAATGGCACTAGGCCTTGCTGGCCTGTAGCATAGCCATAGTCAACAATGGTGATTTTGGGTGCCGTGCCTGCGGCAGGTTCTGACGCCTTGCTTGCTTGAGGCGCGGCTGGGCGCATTAAGTTAAGTTCAGGCGACCAGAGATAGATGAAGCCGATTAATAGTATTGCGCAAAAAATAAGCACTGCAAGCTTTTGCGCAGGTCTCATTTGGCATCATCCGGTTTTTTTGCAGCCGCCTTTTCAGCCCCTGGTTTATTGGCAGCTGCCTTTCCAGCGTTCTTTGCAGTGCCAAGGCAAGGCATCGAGCGCAGCCAGCCGATTTCATTTTGGTAAAAAGTGCGTATGTCTTTAATGTCGTGCAAAAGCATCAGGGGCCGCTCAAGTGAAAGGCCCCAGGCAAGAACCGGATACCTGCCGCAAAGGGGCAGGGAAACTTCTGGCCTGAAAATTCCAGCGCCCCCAAGCTCCATCCAGGCCTTCCTGTCCTCAAAATAAACCTCGATTTCAAACGAGGGCTCCGTGTAGGGGAAAAATGACGGCCTGAAGCGGATTTTGTCAAACCCTATTCTTTTGTAAAACTCGGAGAGGATGCCCAAAAGGTCGGACATTGTAGCTTTCTCCCAGACTATTATGCCTTCGACTTGGAAAAATTCCGCCAGGTGCTTGAAATCAGTTGCCTCCTTCCTGAAAACCTTGCCAACGCAAAAGTATTTTCCAGGGCCTGCGCCCTTGCAGCAGGAGACATGCCTTGCAGAAACTGCGGTAGTGTGCGTCCTGAGAACTGCTTTTTTTGCCTCGGCAGCCTGCCAGGCATACTTCCAGCCAGACTGGTGGCTTTTTGCGACCCTGCCAACAAGCCCCTTGTCCGAAGGAAGCTCCATGTCAAGATTTGCATAAAAAGTGTCGGCAAGCTCCCGGGCTGGATGGTCCTGCGGCTGGAAAAGTGCGTCAAAGTTCCAAAACGACGACTCTACAATGCTTCCCTCCATTTCCTCAAACCCAAGCTGCGCAAAAATGTCGCGTATGTTTTCGCGAAAGCGGGATATGACGTGCCTTTTTCCAACCTGCTGGCCTGCCACATCCTCAAGAATGTTGTATTTCCTCAAGGTCGCGTTCTTCCATTGCCCAGACATGATTAACTGGCGCGAAAGCTGGTTGATTTCAAAGGTTCCCTTGCCGCCTGACTGGTCCGAGCTTTGGTTTGCAAGCTGCAGCTGCGCTTGCAGACCGTGTTGAGTGAGCGCAAGCTCCAGGCTTTTGGATTCTGATTTTGTGGCTATTCCCCTTGACAAAAACTCTTCAAGAAGGCCCTTGTCAGGCACCCTGCCTTGCTGGATTTGCCGCAAGGAATCTTGCAGGCTGCCAGACTTCAAGGCCTCCATCCCTTGAGAAGTCGGAGAGACGGCCCCGCCTTGCAGTGATATCCAGCCCTTGCGCTTTGCCCAGGAAATGCCTATTTTTTTCTCTTGCTCGTCAAGAGAGCCTATCCCGGCTCCATTAATGGCCTTTTGCACAACCCGAAGCTCAGGAAGGCCGGCGCTGAGAAACTGGCCGCCCTCGCATGAAAGCCCGTAGGAAATTGCACTGTGCCTTTTGATTGACACGAGGCCTTTTTCCTCAAGCCATATCGCGGCCCTTGAGGCCTCATCAGGCAAAAGCCCTGCAGCAGAGGCGCACGCAGGCATGCCTTGGTGGCTTTGGGAAAGGGCGGACAAAAGCCTCTTTTCAAGCTGGTGCAGCTGCGACGGGAAGTGTTCGGGTTTTTGCACAAAAATTACCTCATGCAGCTTTTGAGAATCACGCAGCCTGCATTGGAATGGGACTTCAGTTTGCTTGTTATTGCTCCCTCATTGCTCCTGTCTTGACTTCTTGCCAACCAAGTTGAGATAAACATAAGATGAACCTGCAATCGCAAGGATGATTATCAATGCAAGCCCTTCAGGCCCCATGATAAGACCCGAAACTTTCCTGCTTGCGTTGCTGAAAAACTGCAGTATTTCGGATTCAAGGGACTCCTCGCGGATGAATACAAGCTCATATTTTGAGAGTATTTCGTCCCTCCAGCTTAGCGTGTTTATGTCATTGAACGGCACCTTTATGTTCTGCTCTGACAAGGCCGAAGGAAGGGGCTGGACAGATTCCACAAGGGAGTTTTTGGGAATTGAAATTGTAAGTGTGGTCTGTCGGTCGAGTATAATGTCGCGTTCATCATTGACCTTGAGGGAAAGTGCTTTGGGGTTAATTGAGTAGCGGATTGTGCGCGGCTTGTTTTGCTCAACTAAAAACACGCCTGTTCCCTCAACCTTTCCGGTCTTGTTGAAGATTGGAGTGGCCACATAGTCAATTATCAAAATGGCATTGCAAGTGCCGTAATCCTGGCTGCATTTTTTGACCTTTTGGGGCTTGATTCTCAGGTTCTCAACACCCACGTAAGCAGAGGAAACGTGGTACCTGACCTCCTCAATGCCTGTTCTGGTTTTCCACGAGCCCAAGTCGTTTATTGCAATGCCGCTTTTGTAAAGCTCCACCGAGTCCTTTGAATTTAGGTAAAGTGAGATTTCCTCCGTTATGTGGGCATCGCCGTTTTTTTGGGCCTCAATGTTGATTGAAACCGAGCGGAGCAAGAACTCGGCAGATGCCCCCCCGGCCATTATGAAAAGAAAAAGGAATGCCAGAGCAATCCTGGGCAAGATGTAATTTTGCCTGCTTTGCCCCCCATTCCGGCAAGCACCCGCTTGTGCCAAATCTCCCATGAAATTTTTTCAACTAGCACCTATTTAAAGATGCACATGCATTTAGTAAAATGTCTATGCCTGGCAGGCTGCCGAGGCAAAAAACCAAGGCGACTTGTAAGGGCTTTGTTTTGAGTGGTGTTCAAATGCCAGTGAAAATAACTTATTTTGGGCATTCAAGCTTCCAGCTTGAGGCGCAGGGTGCATCCGTAATGATTGACCCATGCAATGCACAAGTCATTGAGGGAAGGCAGAGGCTGATTCCAAGCGCGCTTGACACTGAAACTGTCAGGGGGGTTGACCTTGTGCTTGTAACGCACGAGCATGCAGGGCACTTTGACTCCCAGGCCATAAAACGGATTGTTGAGCGGACAAACGCAACAGTTGTGGGCCCTGTGCAGGCAATTGGAAAGCTTGACATAAATCCAAGGCTAATGATGCAGATTAAGGCAGGGCAGGAGTTTAGCGCCAGGGGCGTGCGGGTAAAGGTTGCCAAAGCCGTGCACCCGCAGTCGCAATGCCCTGTAGGCTACATTGTCCAAATGGGGGGCTTGTCAGTATATCATGCAGGAGACACCTACAATTACACTGGAATTGAGGCAAATTCGGCGACAGTCGCTCTGCTTCCAATAGGCGGAACATACACCATGGACGACAATGATGCGGCTTCCGTGTGCAGGCTGGCAAAATTCAAATACGCCATACCAATGCACTATGGAACCCACGACAATCTAGAGCAGGGCGCTGACGAGTTTGTAAGAAGGCTTGGTGAAACAACCAAGCCGGTTGTGCTCAAGCCTGGCCAGGCTGCAAACATAAACCCGCAATAGTGGACTGGGCAGCAAGCAGAGAGATATAAAGCTTGCTTTGGCAATTTTTACAAGGCGGCGGCTTTGCGGTTGCGCCTTGATTGAACGCCCCGTTGCAGGCGCCAGGGCGAAAAAAACTAAAACTAAGGTGAGACTTATGATTACAGGCGGAACAATAGATTATGTTGAGGCAAAAAGGGACAAGGAGGACAACATTGCCGGCATCGGGATTGACATACAGATACAGGAAGTGTCTGTGAACGGCAAAAATGTCAAGCTCAAATACACTTACATAGTCAAGTATGAAAGCGGGGTTGGCACGCTTAAGATGTCTGGAACCCTAAGCGCTGAGGAGGAGCCCAAAAAGGCGAAGGAAATAGACGACACATACAAAAAGACAAAGAAGCTTCCAGACGACTTTGCCGAAGTCGTTCTCAACTCCATCAACTTCACGTGCGGGACAAATGGGATATTTGTCATAAGGCCGCTAAACCTGACTCCGCCAATGGTTCCCCCAAGGATTGAAATATCTAAGGCGCCTGCAAAACCCTCGCCTGCTTCCTAGTGCAGGAAGGCTGCCTGGGGAAATTTTGGATAATGCCTTGTTTTCACTACAAGATTCGGAAAACCCGGGGGCAGCAATAACAACTCAAGGCTTTAGCAGGATTTCCATGCCGTCAAACGAGATTGTGGTGGCTGGGAAGATTTCCTGCGCCTCCTTTTCCAGTAGCGCCGGCTCGCCGTAGCGGGGGCTTATGTGTATTGCCACAAGCCTGGCCACCCCCGCCTGCTTTGCAACAGCGGCCGCCTGCGAAATGGTCGAGTGCTTTGTGGCCTTTGCTTCAGCCTCCTGCTGGCCTGAAAACGAACTGTCGTGGAAAAGTATGTCAGCCCCCAAGGCTGCACTAATGGTTGATTTGCACGGCTGCGTGTCGCCGGTATAGACGATTTTCCTGCCCTGCACTTTTCTTGCCACTTGCTCAAGCCTGATTTTCCGTTTCCCAACCATCACATGGCCCTGTTTTTGTATTTGCGTGAACATCTGG
>VGKX01000023.1 GCA_016866895.1 Candidatus Parvarchaeota archaeon | reverse complement strand
ACTTGTGGCAAGCTCAATTGGCGAGGAGGGCCTGGATGTGCCAAGCGTAGATAACGTGATATTCTTCGAGCCGGTCGGCTCTGAAATCCGCACAATCCAGAGGCGGGGGCGGGCTGGGCGGGCAAAAGCAGGAAAAATTTACGTGCTAATCACAAAGGGCACAAGGGACGAGTCGCACTTTTGGTCCTCCCGCAAAAAGGAGGGGCGCATGGAGAATATTGTAAGGCAGCTGCAGGCAGGCATGCCACTTATTCACAGCCAAAAAGCAAAGGCAGGGCACTTGCATCTCCAGCCAAAAGGAAAAGAAAATTCAGGTGGCCAGGTTCCTCAAGGGACTCAAATACGAACCCAGGTTGCCCAAAAAAGCAGTCATCAGGATGCAAAAACCACAAGCCAGCATGATATCAAAATCGTGGCAAAAGGCAATGCCCAAGCCAGGCAGCCAAGCAATGCCCAAACAGAACCGGAGGGCATAATTAAAAAACTGGAAAGGAAAAAACAAAGCACGATGTTGGATTATTATTAGTGCTGCGCCTTTCCCACCAATTCCCGATAATCCAGCTAATAAAACTATTAATAATAACCAATATGCTCCTATTAAAAATCGGGCTATCATCTTTTGATTTGGTTTTCTAATGGCAAAAAAGTCAAAAAAAATTGGCAGCAAAGCGGCTTTCAACTCAAAAGCCACAGGGCAGCCAACCAAGATGCAGCAGGCCACATCGCCCACTGTGCCCTCGGGCTTCCAGGACTGGCACTCAATAGGAGAGAAGGAGGCCATTTCAAAGCTTGGCAGCTCCACATCCGGCTTAAGCGAGCTGGACTCACAGTCAAGGCTTGTGACATTTGGTCCAAACAAGCTTCCTGAGCAAAAACCAGTCTCTCCACTGCTGCTTTTTGCCCAGCAGTTCAAAAATCCAATGCTGATTCTTCTTGGCGTGGCAGCCGCAGTCTCATTTTTCACAGGCCACGCATACGACTCTATAGGCATTTTCTTTGCAATTTTGCTTTCAGCCATTTTTGGCTTTGCGCAGGAGTACAAGGCAGCCAAGGAACTTGATGCCCTAAAAAAACTTTCAGTTCCTTCTGCAAGGGTCATAAGGTCGGGTGTGGAAAAAATCATCCAAACACAGCTGCTTGTCCCAGGTGACATAATTATCCTCGATGAGGGTTCAAAAATACCTGCTGACTGCAGGCTGTTTGAATCCTTTGAGCTTTCCTGCGACGAGTCGGCGCTTACAGGCGAGTCGCTTCCGGTCAGAAAGTCGACATTGCCCTGCAGCCAAAAAACCCCTCTTGCAGAGCGCCACTGCATGCTTTACTTTGGCACTTCAACTGTTGCAGGCAGGGGCAAGGCGGTAGTCACAGGCACTGGGATTAACACGGAGTTTGGCAAGATAGCAAAGTCCCTGGAAACCACTGAGGAGGAGCAGACGCCGCTTCAAAAGAACATGGAAAAGCTTGGCGAAAAAATAGGCCTCTACTCGCTTTTCATTGTGGCGGCGTATTTTGCAATCGGGGTTTTCAAAGGTTTTGACGCATCAACGATGTTCATTTCAGCCGTGACCTTGGCAGTTGTCTCAATCCCGGAAGGCCTGCCGACAATAATAACAATCACCCTTGGGATTGGAATGCAAAGGCTTGCACGCCAAAATGCCTTGGTGCGAAAGCTGCCGGCAGTAGAGTCGCTTGGGTCAGTAACAGTGATTTGCACCGACAAAACAGGGACACTTACGGAAAACAGGATGACTGTAACGCAGATTTACACTTGTGCTGGACTGCTTGAAATGGATTCTATGCCCGGCAAGACTGCTGGCCAAAATACGACAGTTGGCGTGAAGGCTGCAAAGAGTCCAAGAGAACCAAATACAAATGCAGCGCACAAGCTTGCGCTGCAGGCATTTGAGGTTGCGGCACTGTGCAACAATGCAAGCGTGGTGCAAAAACAGTCGGGCGAAACAGTCCAGATTGGCGACCCTACAGAAAGCGCGCTTCTTGTAGGCGCACTTAAGGCAGGGTTGAATGTTGACAAGCTTAAAAATGATGCTTTCTTTGAAGGCGAATTCCCATTTGACTCAAAGCGAAAGCGCATGGCAACCGTGCGCCTGAAAGACGGCAAGCATTTTGTCTATGCCAAAGGCGCGCCTGAAAAAATCTTGGAGTCGTGCACAAGCATGCTTTCTGAAAAGGGAGTCGAAAAGCTTACTGGGGCAAGGAAAGCAGCGCTAGAGCAGGCGCACAACACCATGGCTGCAAACGCCCTGAGGCTCATCTCGGTTGCATACAAGGAATCTGCAAAGCCCCAGTCGCGGCTTCCGGTCACTGATGCGGAAAGCGGCCTTGTCTATGTCGGCACAATTGGCATGATTGACCCGCCGCGCCGGGAAGTCAGCCAGGCAATAAAAACCTGCCAGACTGCGGGAATCAAGGTAGTCATGATTACAGGCGACAACCTGCTTACTGCAAAAGCCATTGCGAAGCAGATAGGCCTCATACACTCTGATTCGCAGTGCACAAGCGGGCAGGAGCTTGATGGAATGTCGGATGAAGCCCTTGGACGGGTCGTAAAAGAAGTCTGCGTCTATGCAAGGACCAGCCCGCAACACAAATACCGCATCGTCCAGGCACTCATAAAAAACGGCGAAATTGTCGCAGTGACAGGAGACGGGGTAAACGATGCGCCAGCAATCAAAAAGGCAAATGTGGGCATTTCAATGGGTAGCGGCACCGACGTTTCAAAGGAGGCGGCGGATGTTGTCCTGACTGACGACAACTTTGCAACCATAGTAAATGCTGTTGCCTATGGCCGCAACCTGTTTGACAACATAAAAAATTACCTGCGCTTCCAGTTCTCCACTAATTTTTCCGCCATAATCACGATGCTGTGCGCCCCTTTGCTCGGCCTTGGCCTTCCCCTTTTGCCGCTCCAGGCCCTTTGGGTTAATATTATCATGGATGGCCCCCCTGCCCTTGCCCTGGGGGTTGAGAAGGCAAACCCTGGTATAATGGAGCGCAAGCCCGCAAAGCCAGGGGCCGGTTTTATCACTCGCAACCTTGTCTACAATATTGCCATTGGCTGCATTTTCATGTCGCTTGGCACCCTTGCCGTGCTTTATCTCGTCTCGAACTCCAAAACGGAGGAGGCACGCAGGACTGCGCAGACAATGGCCTTCACCGTCTTTGTGTTTTTCCAGCTTTTCAATGCCCTCAACTGCAAAAGCAGCACAGTCTCGCTTTCCAAAAACCTGCTTTCAAACAAGTCGCTTCTTGCTGCAACCGGCGTCTGCGCCCTTTTGCAGATTGCAATAGTCTATCTGCCACCAATGCAGGCAATATTCGGGACAGTCGCACTGCTGCCCTTTGAGCTAGGTCTTGCAGTCCTAATCTCGCTTGGCATCATTGCTGTTGGGGAGGCTACAAAAATTTTCATGCCAAAACTTATGGCATACTAAAAACCCGATAAAGTCGAATGCAAAATAAATGCAAACTACTGCAATCCAACTAACCGAGCTGTGGTATTAATGACAAAGTTTGCCGTAACTTTAGACAAACCCCTGACTTTTTCTGTCTTAAGTTGTGCTTCACAAATCGTCTCAAACCTTCGTGCTTATTCAAAAAAAACCGGAGTTAGCCGCTGCGTTCTTGGCCTTTCAGGGGGCGTGGATTCTGCAGCCTGCCTTGCCATTTGCGCGCAGGCATTTGGCCCAAAAAACGTCCTGGCGCTTTTGATGCCATCAAAGTTCACTCCAAAACTTGATGTGTCAGATGCGCTGCTCCTTGCAAAAAAATTCAAAGTCAAGATAAAGGCAATCGACCTCCAGCCTGCTTTGGACCTTCTTTACAACTCATCGCGCCTGAAGAAGGAAAGGGTTGCCTATGGCAACATGCTTGCCAGGCTTAGGATGGGCGTGCTTTATGCGCACGCAAACCTGTCAGGTGCCCTTGTAATCGGGACTGGAGACAAGTCGGAAATAACGCTTGGCTACTTTACAAAGTGGGGCGATGGGGCCTGCGACGTGCTTCCAATAGGCTCGCTTTACAAGACGCAGGTGCGCCTGCTTGCCCTTGCACTGGGAATCCCAAGGCAGATAGCCTTCAAACCCTCCTCCCCTAGGCTTTGGGCTGGCCACAAGGCGCAAAAGGAGCTTGGCCTTGGCTATGATAAAATAGACCAAATCCTGCACCTTCTTGAAAAAAAGAAGAAGGGGCAGGCTGAAAGGCTTTTTGGGAAAAAGGCAGTTTCTGTAATAAATAAAAGGATTGATTCCTCAAGGCATAAAAGAAGCCTTGCGCAGGCACTTTGACACTTTTAGCCCAGGCGCGCTCACGCAGTCCTCTGGCAGAATCCTCTCACACCTTCGTTTTTGATTTGCGCGCAAACCGTCTTGTCGTTTTTTGCATCTGCAACTTTCATGTAACACGTATCTTTGTTTTCGTCATTTTGTATCATGTTGCAAATTCCCTCGTTTTTTGTCTCCTCTGCAACCCTTGAAATGCAAAACGCCTTTTCATCCATTCCAAGCTCTCCTTTTCCAAATCTGAGGCCGTCGCAAATTGAAATGTCTTTTTTTGAGGCTGCAATTGCGGAAACGCAAGAGTACTTGTAACTGGTCAACTTGTCGCAAAGGGCCAAGTCTTCAAGTTTTCTTGCAAGCGAATCATAGCAGTAATCCTTTTCAAGCTGCCCTGAAGCCTGGGCGCAATACTCTTGATTCCCTGATACCAATGCCTTGCACGCGGCTGTTTCAAACGACCCCACTTTGTTTTTATTGCAAATCCCGACATCGCCCGTTTTCGTTGCAATGTAGGCAATGCACTTGCCCTTCACCAAGTCATCCGCATTGTCGCACACTGAGCTGTCAATTGAGGAATCATAAAGCTTGCTATAGCACCAGAGCCTGTAGCCAAAGCCAAAAACCATATCACAGATTTCAGGTTTTTTTTCATCAGCCGCGACTTTTGCAAGGCAGCTGCTCTTCTCGCCACTCACTTCGTTTAGCCCGCTGCACCTACCAGCCTTTTCCTGCCATCCTTCTTTCAATAAATTTTGCTGCGCGTCCTGCCTTTCATTAGCTTCAGGGGCTTTGATTTGTGCACTGTCGCCCGTTTCCTCGTTTTTCGCATTTCCAGTGCAGCCAAAAAGAAGAATTCCACTAACAAGCATTGTAAATATTATCCAGTACATGCGCTTTTCCATAACTTAAGTGCCTCTTTATATCTGTTAGAACTGCAAGTTCACCCTGCACTACACGCTGCAGGTGCCGGGGCCTTGAACTTGGAGCACACAAAAGCCTTTAGCTGGGGCTCTGGCATCTCCCCAACCCTGTAGTCGTTTTCATTTAGCACAAATGTCGGAAACCCTTGGAAATATCCTTTTGCCTGGTAATCCGTATAGATTTTCTGGGAATCGGGGCTTGAAGACCTGTCCGCCTCGTTCCACGCCCTTACCAAAAACCTGTCTTGTGGAAGCGTTGCCGCAAGTTTTGCAACATACGGTTTCATTTTTTGGCAGTGCGGGCACCAGTCTGCATACAGGTAATCAAGCGTCACTTCCTTTTTTTCCGACAGGCTCGGCTTTTTTGTAAATATGCCTGGCTCGCCTTCGCCAGTGCAGCCAAACAACATAAAGCCTGCAAAAACTGAAAGCGCAATCAAAACAAATGCCATTTTGCTTTTCATTAAACTACCTCCTGCCATTAACACCGGACTGGATTGCCTTTGCTTATGTTTCCACTCAGTTTTGCAACCTGTAGCTTTAAACCTATCTATTTTGTAGGGCATTAATCCAGGGCGTCCTTCTCAGGCAATTCTCCCACTGAAAGACCTCTGAGCACAAGCCTCAGTTTTTTGCCACGGCTGCAATAAGACTTCCTGTAGTGCCGTGTAATGCGGAAGGGTGGTAGTCTGCCTTTTGTTTTTATAGCAGCATTCGACTAAGCGGCCTTAAGGCCTTGCACTGCCGGCTCCCATCACAAAAGCCGTTTCATCCCAAACCATCCTGTCTCGTTTCCTCATCCTCATCCAGAAAGGCAGGGTGTCGTTTCTGTTCTTTTGCACCTTGATTGGTAGGCTGGTGCCTGCCAGGATTGAACTGGCTGCAGTGGGCATGACTTCCTCCCCGCAATTTCTTGCAGGGTCAGCTGCCCTCCCCTCCGCAAAAACGGCATATAAATTGCCTATTTTAAGTATAAAAAACAGGCGGTATGCCAAACACCGCCATATTGCCAAGCATTGCCGGAATTGCCAAAACCCTGATTTGCCAACGCTGCCGGAATTGCCAAAACCCTGATTTGCCAAGCATTGCCGGAATTGCCAAAACACACTTTCCTTCCGATTGCTGCCTCTTATAAATGATTATATCCTTTGCCTTGGCAATCTTATCATGGAGGGCACAGAACGGCACAGGCTAATCCTTGAAACCTTGTCAGTCCTTGAGGCAAGCGGCTACCAGGCATTCTTTTCAGGACTTCCAGGCTGCTTTGACATAGCTGGAAGAAAAGGGCAAAAAACAGTCCTAATCAAGGTGCTTGAGAACATTGACGCATTCCCCATGCAGCATGCAAAAAGCCTTGAATCAATTTCCAACATACTTGGCGCAATTGGCATTGTGGTCGGGGCAAAAAGCAAGGAATTCGCCCTTGCGCAAGGTGTTTTGTATCTTCGCCATGGCATTGTTGCAATCTCCCCCCTTACCATGCAGCAGTTCCTTGAAGGCGGGGAATTCAATGAAAAAAAATTCAAGAAAACCCTTGTCAAAATCAACCAGTCGCTTCTTGTCCAGGCAAGGAAAAGCAAAAATCTTACAACAAGCCAGCTTGCCCGCGCCTGCGGTCTTTCGCACGATACAATCTACCGCTACGAGCGCAGCCTCACCCTTGCAAGCCCCAAAAACGCGGCAATCATTGAGCAGTTCCTTGGGCTGCCGTCAAAAGCCCTTCTGGAAAAATTCACTTCCAGTCAAAAACCGATTAATGGTCTTGTGCGAGGAGCATATGGAAGTACCTATGACTTTTATGGCTTTACTTCAGTGAACCTAGATGGGCCTGCCGACATGGTGGGTGCAAGCTTTGGCAAAGACGCAAGAAAGCAAGGGCTTTCAAGCCCAAAAACCGCCAAAGGTCAAATCAGCTCAATCATCGCAGAGAGGGACAGGGACATGCGCACCCTTGAGCGCAGGGCCGAAGTGTTTGACCAACTATCTCAAATCATTGGGGCACACCCGTGCTTTTTTGTCAAATCCTGCACAAAGCCCAGGGTGAAAAGCATTCCGGTCATTACCAAGTCAGAGCTTTCGGGCATAAGGACGAAGCAGCAGCTTATGGCGCTGATTGGCGGAAAGACAAAAAACTGATGGAAAGGAAACATGGGGCACTGCCCCAAAGCCCTGACAAACCACCAGGGGGGGGGAATCTCTGTTTCTCCTTAATGATTTAGCACCTTGCAAAAGTTGGCATATTTATAAACTTGTTTCTTCAATACCAAACCCACTTTGCTTGTAGTGGGAGCAAACCAGCCGCTACGGATGTTCTGATTTGCCCCGGCAATCCAAAAAACCAGTTTAGAGGTGGGAGAGTGGAAAAACAAAACGACCAGAGCCATGCCACGCTTATTGGCGTGTCTGTCATCTTGGCTGCGCTTCTTATTTCTGCTTCATTGTTCATGACAATGGGCCAGGTAAACGATTCGCTCAAAAAAATCGGCACGCTTGGCGCCGCAAATCCGGGCACGGGCGCCAACAATGGCGGCGGCTCAAACAACCCAGTTGTCAATCCACCAACCAACCCACCAACCCAGGGCGGAAGCAACGGCAACGTTGCGCCAACCGCAATACCGATAAAAATCTCGTTCGAAGGCAAGCCAGTTAAAGGAGTTCAAAATGCAAAAATAAAGATTGTTGAATATTCTGACTTTGAATGCACGTTTTGCAGCAGGGCACTCCCGGCAGTAAGCCAGGTGCTTGACCAGTACAAGGGCAAAATAGGGCTTTACTACAAGCAATTCCCCCTTACCCAAATCCACCCAAATGCACAAAAGGCCGCCGAGGCGTCAGAATGTGCATCAGACCAGGGCAAGTTCTGGGAGTACCACGATAAGCTGTTTGAAAACCAAAATGCCCTGGGAATCGCATCGCTCAAGCAGTATGCAAAGGACCTCAAGCTTGACGAGGCAAAATTCGCAGCCTGCCTTGATGGCGGCTCAAAGGCCACAGCCGTCTCAACAGAGCAATCCGAGGGCGTTGCATTCGGGGTCGGAGGCACCCCCTCGTTTGTGATATTCTCAGACAACAAGAGCCCTGCAATGCTTTCGGCCCTTGGAGCTGTGGTATCCAAATACAAGCAGCAGTATGGGCCTAACTTCAGCATTGATGTTGTCCAGGTGAATGGCGGCGGTTACGGCATATCGTTCTCAGGTGCGCTTCCACTTGAAACATTCAAGGGCATCATCGAGCCGATGGCAGCCTAAACATGCAAGCTTAGCATTTAGGCAAATGAGGGCCTGCGCCCCTTTTTTCTTCTTTTATTTTTTCTATTCTTCTTTTGCCTGCTCAATAAAGACCTTGCCGCCGCTGCCTTTCAAATATACCGAATTAGAGTACTCCTGCCCTGTCAGCTCCACGCCGCAGGCTACAAGCATCGTTGCCTTGGCATCAGAAAACCCCAGGCTCAGGCTGCCTTTTCCGCCTCTCTGCCCTCTTCCAATTCCTATGCCTTCAACAGTCGCGTCTTTTTGTTCAAAGCCAAGCCAAAATAAGTTGGGCAGTCCTTCAACAGTCCGTGAGTTGGAGCCGCCAAGCAGGCAAATCTGGTTTGCGGCCCCTGCAATGCTTTCAGCAGCCGCCTGCGCAACCGAAGCCCTTGCCTGCCTTTCAAACCTGATTTTTGCGTCATAGAGTACGGAAAGCGAAATTGCCAATGCGGCAAGGGCAATAGCCAAAACGAGCAAATATTCAAGTGAAGCCTGGGCCTTCACGGCAATTCCTCCATACAAAGACAGCCTCTGGCCATTATGGCCAGCCAGCAAAAATCCTGGAGCTGGCTTTGCCTTCCCGCACATGCTTGTGCACTGGCTTATTGGCAGACTGAATTTATGCATCTGCCTGACTGGATGCCTGAGCAGTCCGAGTCTGTTGTGCATGCTGTGCAAGTGCCTGTTGACCTGCAAATCTCCTCAAACGTCTTGTTTGCGCTTCCGCTTGCCACGCTGCTTGCAGTCTTGCCTGCCGAAAGCATCGAGTTGGCAACAAGCAGCACCACGGCAAGGATTACTGCAAGCAAAATAAGCATTTCAGCGGAAAGCTGCCCTTTTTTCCCTCTGGTTGTGCCTCCCATGGTAAAAAATAGCAGCTTGGGGTATTTAACCCTATCCTGCCCAGCCAGGCCTTTGCCAAAGCTTTCGCCAGCTTGCCTTCTTCCAATCCAGCTACCTGATATAGCTCAATTCCTTTGCACTTGAGCCTGGCATTGTCTCCTTTTGCTTTGAGGCTTCCTTTTCCATCTTCTTCATGAAAGCCTCGCCTTCCTTTGCCCTCTGCTCAAGCTTTGCTGGGTCAATTTTTACCCCAAGAAGCCTTGAGAGCACTTCCAAAAGGGCCTGCGCTGCCCTGGCATCAACATACCCGCCGTGCGTCTCGCCCATTATGCAAACTCCCTTCATGCCCCTGAACTTTCCCATTCCAAGCAGCAGGCCGGCAGCCCCTATAATGGAGCCGTGGGATTTTCCAAATACCATGCCGGCTTTCTCATGCGCCGGTATAATCTCCTTATGGGTCGCGGAGCCAAACACCTGGGGCTTTTGGGGCGCCTTGCCTGTCCCATACCCTCCAAGCGTGTAAATCAGCTTTCCGCCCTTTTTCTCAAAATAATCAAGCATCTTGCCGCAGATTTCATACTGTGCCTCTGAAGTCACTGCCTGCACATCGCCGACAAGTATTAGCACGTCGTTTTTCTTTCCAGGTATCAAATAAAACTTGTTTTTGAGCATTCTCATTATCCCGTTTTTCTGCATCAGCACCTGGTGCGGGAAATGCGGCGAAACAAGCTCTGCGACTTTTTGGGCCTTGAACTCCTTTATCATGTGGTCTGCCGCAAGCTTTCCTACAAGGCCGATGCCTGGAAGCCCCTCCACCAATATTGGGTTTTTCATCTTCACGTTTTTTTTCTGGTAGATTTTAGTTTCAATCATGGACCCATCCCCCGCTGTTTTTCTCTGTCCATTCCAAGTGCCTTAAGGCAGGCTTTGTTTATCCTACTTCCTGCATCCTCCTGTATTTTGCATACTTGTCAGTTATCTTGAATTTTGGCGGATGGGCTGACTTGGTCTGAGCCCCGCAGTGCTCCTGCTTCATGGTGTAGCTTTTGCACAAAGCGCACTTTCTCAGTTTTTTCATCCACACTCCTGCCCGTGCCGTTTTTTTATGTTACTTATTTCCGCAATCCAAATAAAAATCCCTAAGTTTTGGTATGGCTTGCAAGCCATTGCCGCAAGCTGCCTGTCAGGTGCCCTCTTTTCGCGACCCGTGGCGCAAAACTCAAAATTAGCTTTCTTCCTTGAGCTGCTCAAAGGACACAAAAGTGTTTTTGTCAGCCATTTTCTGGATTGACTCAACAATGCCCTCCATTGCCTTTTGGGCGGCCTTGAAGTCCTGGGCGCTTACCTCAATCTGGTAGCGCGGCGCGCCAAG
>VGKX01000022.1 GCA_016866895.1 Candidatus Parvarchaeota archaeon | reverse complement strand
TAGATGTAATCTCAACCGACGTGCAGCTTTCCACTCAAGAGTTGGATTTTCTTGGCAGGGAGGTTTTTGTAGACCCCATAGTCCAGGCTTACTGTGCATTTCCAGGCGACTTGCCATTGCCGGTTGCCCTAACAAGTGCTTTTGGCGCATCGGATTTTTCAGTTGCAATAGAAGTTGGATTTCTCCCGGGGGTTACGGACAATGTAGGCAGGACTGCCTGCGAGGCCATGGAAGATGCGCTCAAGCGGCCCCTTGGCGGCCAGGCATATTCGTGCATCCAGTACCTTGTCTGGGGGCCAATAAGCATCCAGCAGGCCAGGAAAATCGGGGAAAAGCTTCTGGCAAACACCCTTATTGAGCGCGTGTCCGTCCTTTCTCACGAAGAGTTTGTGGCAAAAAAAGGCTTTGCCCCGCACATTCCAAAAGTGGTTCTAAAGCACACTCCCCAAGTGCGCGAAATACCGTTTGACAGGCCAATGGGGGAACTTCTTAAGATGTCTGATGAAATGTGCCTGTCCTTGTCGCAGCAGGAACTTGTTGAAATAAAAAAATATTATGCTTCTGAAAAAGTGCTCAAGGAAAGGATAGAATCAGGGCTTCCAGCATGGCCAACTGACGCGGAGCTTGAGTGCATTGCGCAGACATGGTCAGAGCACTGCAAGCACAAGATATTCAATGCAAAAATAAGATACGAGCAGCCGGATGGCAGTGTAAAAAACATCAACTCCCTTTTCAAGACCTATGTGAAAAGGGCGACAGAAAAGTTGATGGGAAAAAGAAAAGACCTAGTCTCGGTTTTCACCGACAATGCGGGCATTGTCAGGTTTGACCAGAACAACAACGTTGCAGTGAAGGTCGAAACGCACAACTCGCCTTCCGCACTTGACCCCTACGGCGGGGCGCTGACTGGGATTGTCGGCGTCAACCGCGACGTGCTTGGGGCTGGCATGGGAGCGCAGTTCATCTTCAACACAAATGTCTTTTGCTTTGCCTCGCCGTTTTATTCCGGGGAAATCCCCTCGCGGCTCATGCACCCAAAGCGCATTTTCGAGGGCGTGAGAAAAGGCGTGGAGCATGGTGGCAACACCACCGGCATCCCAACAGTTAACGGCTGCCTTGTGTTTGACAACCGATATCTTGGCAAGCCACTTGTCTACTGCGGCACGGGGGGCATAATGCCATCGCAAATCAATGGCAGCCCATCGCACCTCAAGTGCTGCAGCCCTGGCGATGCGGCCATAATGGTGGGCGGAAGGGTCGGCAAGGACGGCATCCACGGCGCCACATTTTCTTCCGTGGAGCTAAACGAAAGCTCGCCTGCGACGGCAGTCCAAATAGGCGACCCAATAACACAGCGAAAAATGTACGACATGCTTCTAGTTGCAAGAGACAAAGGCTTATACGGCGCAATTACTGACAATGGCGCAGGTGGCCTGTCCTCGTCAATTGGGGAAATGTGCCAGCTTAGCGGCGGGGCTGAAATTTATCTTGACAAGGTGCCCCTCAAATATCCGGGGCTTGACCCCTGGGAAATCCTGATTTCAGAGTCGCAGGAGCGCATGACTGTAAGTGTTGCACGGGAAAAAGCCCCCCAATTCCTGGCCCTTGCAAAGGAAATGAGAGTCGAGGCAACAATTGTGGGCACCTTCACCTCATCCGGCAAGTTCATCGCAAAATACGGCGACAAGGTGGCTTGCTGCCTTGAGATGGCATTTTTGCACGAAGGCGTGCCGCAGATGAAGCTGCATGCAAAACTCGACACAACAAAATCGCAAGCAAACAATCAGACTAGCCAGGCCAGCCAAACGGCGCCTATTCAACCTTCGCAGCACGCAGGCCACATTTCAATCACGCAAGACATTCCAATTCCGCAAGACATTTCAGGCGTGTTAAAGTCCGTTCTTGGCAGGCTCAATGTCTGCTCAAAGGAATATGTTGTGCGCCAGTATGACCACGAGGTCCAGGGCACATCCATAATAAAGCCGCTTGCGGGGGCTGATAACGACGGCCCTTCAGACGCCTCGGCAATCACCCCAGTGCTTGGTTCGCAAAAGGGGCTTGTAGTCTCAAATGGCATCTGCCCGCGCTATTCAGACCTGGATGCCTATTCCATGTCAGCCTGCGCGTTTGATGAGGCAGTGAGAAATGCGGTTGCAACCGGTGCTGACCCAAAAACCATCTGCGCTCTTGACAACTTTTGCTGGCCAGACCCTGTCAAGTCAGCCAAGACCCCTGACGGTGCGCACAAGCTTGCGCAGCTTGTCGAGGCAAACAGGGCGCTTTATGATTACTCCATTGCCCTAAAAATCCCGCTTATCTCTGGCAAGGATTCAATGAAAAACGACTACAAGATGGGCGATGTGAAAATTTCCGTGCCGCCCACCATACTCTACAGCGCAGTTGGCACAATGGAGGATGCCGCAAAGGCGGTGACAATTGACGCAAAAAACCCAGGCGACTTTATCTACATAATTGGCATGACCAAAGAGGAGCTTGGCGCAAGCGAGTACTTTGCACAGCTTTCGGAGGCTGCCAATGACCAAAACATTGCCTTGCGCGGCATTGCGCCAAGGCCCGACCTGTCGCTTGCGCCTGCAATTTACAAAAAGCTGCATCGGGCAATGAGTTCAAGGCTTGTGGCATCCTGCCATGACTGCTCTGATGGCGGGCTTGCGGTTGCACTTTCCGAGACGCTTTTTGCAGGCGGATTTGGTGGAACAATAGACTTGCGGCAAGTGCCATCCCAGGGAAGGCAACAAGGCTCCAAAATCACCCGCGATGACTTTGTCCTGTTTTCTGAGTCGGCATCGCGCTTTGTTGCGACTGTCAAGCCAAAGCACGCCGCAAGGTTCGAGAAAAAACTTGCAGGCGTGCCATTTGCAAAAATAGGCGAGGTGACTGCGCAGCCGATGCTTGAAGTCACGGGCCTTGCGGGGCAGCAAGCCATTAACGAGCACATTGGCAGCCTCAAGGCTGCATGGAAAAAAACGCTTGACTGGTAAATAGGAACTGGAATTATTGTTATGGTGAAATTCCAAATGGCAGATTTCATTAATGGAAAGCCGCGCGCGTGCGTAATTGGCGGGTTTGGCATAAACTGCGAGAACGAGACAGCCTACGCGCTGGAGCTTTCCGGGGCGGCCTCAGAAAAGGTGAATCTTGTCGACCTTTTATCTGGCAAAAAATCATTTTCCGACTATCATCTCATTGCAGTGCCGGGCGGCTTCTCTTTTGGCGACGACCTGGGCAGCGGCAAGGTGATTGCAAACAAGCTCAAGTTTGGCCTGCGCTCGCAGCTTTCGGATTTCATCTCATCAGGCGGCCTTGTGATTGGCATCTGCAACGGCTTCCAGGCGATAATAAAGCTTGGCCTGCTGCCGGCATTTGATGGAAAATATTTTGAGCAGGCAGCCACTCTTACGTTCAATGACTCCGGCAGGTTTGAGGACAGGTGGGTGTACATGAAGGCAAACGCCCACTCGCAGTGCGTTTTCACAAAAGGCATAAAAAAACTCTATTTGCCTGTGCGCCACGGCGAGGGGAAGTTTGTGCCAAAGGATGAAGGCACACTTGAGCGACTGGTTAAAGGCGGCCACATTGCACTTCAATACACGGACAAGGACGGGAGCTTTTCAGGCTACCCGGACAATCCAAACGGCTCTGTGCACAACATTGCAGGCATCTGCGATGAAACAGGGCGGGTCTTTGGCCTCATGCCCCACCCAGAAGCATATTTGCACAAGGCCAATCACCCCCGCTTTACAAGAAACGAGGCAAAGGAAACCCTAGGCTTGCAAATCTACAAAAACGGGATAGATTACATAAATGCTAATGCAAAAAAATAGCTGCGGCAAAAGGCGAATAATTGCAGTTTGGTGCTCAACAATGGAAAAAATAAGCGAATCGTGCGGTCTTTTCGCAATACGCTCCCTTGATGGCAAGGATGTTTCATTCAGCATCTTCTCAGGCCTTATGGCCCTGCAGCACCGCGGCCAGGATGCTGCAGGCATATGCACATTTGACGGCAAAAGATTTTGCCTGAAAAAGGAGCTTGGCCTTGTAAGCGAGGTCTTCCCCGGGGACGAGTGCCTCAAGCTCAAGGGTGCGGCCGGCATAGGGCATGTCCGCTACCCTACAATTGGCGTCAAGGTCGTCAAGGAGGAGGCGCACCCGATAATCTGGCGCGAAAAAGGAATTTCTGTAGCTCTTGCCCAAAACGGCAACATTGCAAACTACGGGGCCTTGAGGAAAAAGGCCGAAAAGGAGGAGAACATAAGGCTCAAGACAAATTCTGACACCGAGCTTATGGCTGCCATTTTTTGCAGGCGCCTTGCGCAGACTGGCGACTTGTTTGAGGCCGCTGAAAAGTGCATGGAGGTGCTTGACGGTTCCTATGCAACCGTGGTGCTTACGAGCTTTGGGGACCTTGTGGTCTTTCGCGACAGGCACGCAATCAAGCCACTTGTGTTCGGGCAGGACGGGAAAAGCATTGCATTTGCATCCGAGTCCGTGGCACTTGACATAAACTCAATAAAAACAAATGGCGACTTGAAGCCAGGCGAAATATTCGTGTCAAGGCACAACGGCTCAACTGAAAGGCGAATCTCAAGGTTTGCTGCAGCCCAAAGCGCACACTGCATGTTTGAGTACGTTTATTTTGCCCGCCCTGACTCAACAATTGACGGCAGGCTTGTCTATGATGTCAGGATGCAGCTTGGGAAAAATCTTGCGCTTCAGAAGCAGACAAAGGCGGACATCATTGTGCCTGTGCCAGACACAGCCAGAGCCGCAGCAGAGGGCTATTCAGCCCAATCAGGCATCCCTGTCGTGGAAGGCCTAATAAAAAACAGGTATATAGGAAGGACATTCATCATGCCCTCACAGGCAAAAAGGCAGGCATCGGTGCGCCTAAAGCTAAATGCCGTGTCAGGGCTTGTCAAAGGCAAGTCTGTCATACTGATTGATGACAGCATCGTCAGGGGAACTACAATGGGGCCTATTGTGCGGCTGCTGCGGGAGGCTGGCGCAAGCCAAGTTCATGTAAGAATTACTTGCCCCCCCATAATCTCACCCTGCTTCTATGGGATTGACATACCAACATACAAGGAGCTTGCGGCGCACAGGCTTCCTGTTGAAGAAATATGCAAGCAAATGGGGGCAGACACGCTTGAATACCTGAGCATTGAAAACCTTGTCAAGTCAATCGGCCTTGGGAACAATGCTCTTTGCCTTGGCTGCATCACAAACAACTATATAACCGAAGCCGGCAAAAGACTTTCAATAAAGCTCCAAAGTGATGAATCCTCGGATGTAGCAAGCAGGATTTGGGAGCAGGAAGCGCAATAGGCGAATGGGCGCGCAGGCAATTGGGAAAAGAAAGCACAACAGGCTTGCCTTGTAAGGGTCTTGATTTCATGGAAAATTTCCTTCTTGTCGGAAGCGGAGGTCGCGAGCACGCCATAGCAGATGCTGTGTGCAAGCCAGGCACTGTCCGCCTCTTTGTTGCGGCAAGCTCCAACAATCCCGGTATCCTAAACCTGTGCAAGAACACGGGTGGGGAGCTTGCAGTGCTTGACATACACAATCCAAAAGCGGTTTTGAAATTTGCCAAAGGCAAGCACATTGGCTTGGCTTTTTCATCCCCAGATGCCACGCTTGCGGCAGGGGTTTCTGACGAGCTGATCAAGGCGGGCATAAAATGTGCAAGCCCGACGAGGGCTGCAAGCAGGCTCGAGTGGGACAAGGCATATGCAAGAAGACTGATGAAAAAATACAGGATTGCAGGCTGTCCTGAGTTTGGAATTTTTTCCTCGCCTGAAAAAGCCTACAACTTCATTGATTCGCTTGAAGGCAGGGTTGCAATAAAGCCTGTCGGCCTGACTGGTGGCAAGGGCGTAAAGGTTGCTGGCCTGCAGCTTCACAGCATTGATGATGCAAAAAATTATGTAAAGGAAATACTGTCGGACGGCATTGGCAAGGTCGGCAGGGGGGCAAGCGTGGTCATTGAGGAAAAACTCGAGGGTGAGGAGTTCACACTCCAGGCATTTTGCGATGGCACAAAGCTTGCAGGCATGCCCCTAGTGCAGGATCACAAGCTTGCATATTCTGGCGATCATGGGCCAAACTGTTATTCTTCAGACACAGAAATACTGACTGAAGATGGCTGGAAAACTTTCGACAAGCTCGACAAAAACAAAAAAGTCGCCATATTTCAGCCGCGATTTAGGCGCATTAGGTTCGAAAAACCAACGTCAATCTACTGGAGAAAATACACTGGAAAGATGATGCGGTTTTCCCATCGGGAGATAGACCTTCTTGTCACTCCTAATCACAGAATGCTAGTTCAGTCGAGAAAAGGTGGAAAGTTCAGGGTAATTGAGGCAAAGGACTGGCAAGGTGAAAATCTGCTTCCCCAGACCGGAATTTGGATTGGCACCCAACCTCGCTTTTTTAGGATTCCTGCATCAACAAACAGGTTTGGCCCCAAGTTCAAGGGCATTAAAATAAACTTCGGCATATGGGCAGCTTTTATTGGTCTTTTCCTCTCAGAAGGTTTTGTCTCAACTCAAAAGAGGGGCGGTGCTCGTGTAACTATTGCTCAATCCAGAACCTCCAAATATTACTCGGTCATGCATTCAATACTAAAAAAATTGCCTTTTCACGTCATGATAGACAAAAAAGGCTTCAGAATAAACTCCATTCAATTGGCTGATGTGCTAAAAAAATATGGTCACGCGCATGAAAAATTTGTACCCAGTTATATTAAGGGCGCAAAACCAGCTGCAATATCTTTATTTCTGGAATCATATCTTATGGGCGATGGGGATGTCCATAGGGGACAGATGCGCATTTGCACTTCCTCCAAGCGCATGGTCGATGACATCCAGGAGCTGTTCATGAAAACTGGAAAGATAGGTATAATCACAGTTGACAAAAGGACACAGATGCTCAATCCGCTAAACAAGAAAATATACAAAGCTAGGCCTATCTACTCAATAGAGGCCAAGAAGCGCAGGGCTGTCGGAATAAGGAAAAAGAATATTTCATCGGTTGACTATTCTGGTAATATAGGCTGTGTAACCGTTTCAACCGGTTTTGTAGTTGTAAGGAGAAATGGGCGCGTTGCAATATGCGGCAACACAGGCGGCATGGGCTCTTACTCCTGCGATAACCACTTACTCCCTTTCGTTGCAGCTTCAGATTATTTTGAGGCTTTGAGGATAATGACCCAGACGGTCAACGCCCTCAAGAAAGATTCAGGAAAGGAATTTGTCGGAGTGCTTTACGGGCAGTTTATGAAAACCGCCAAAGGCCTTAAAATCATTGAATTCAATGCGCGCTTTGGCGACCCGGAAGCAATGAACGTGCTCACCATTTTCCAAGGAGATCTATACTCCACGTTTTTGTCGATGGCAAACAGAAGCCTTGAAGTGGGGGGCAAGTTCGCAAAACTATCGACAGTGTGCAAGTACCTTGTCCCAAACGGCTATCCAGAAAAATCGGTTGAAAGCTCGCCGCTGCGCCTAGATGTTGAAAAGATTCTTGCAGAAAACGCCAAATATTATTTTGCCTCGGTCGACTTGAGAAACGGCATTATATATACGCTAAAGTCGCGCACTGTTGGCATAATCGGCTTTGCCCATACGCTGCCAGAGGCTCAAGTGCACGCTGAAAACGCCTGCAGGCATGTCAGCGGGCCAGTCTGGCACAGGGAAGACATTGGGACCCAGGCACTAATACAAAAACGCATTGACCATGTGCGCAATTTGATTTCAAGCAGGAGCCACCAGGCGCATCAATAGTCAGCAAGCACACCAAGAACAGCAAGCACGCCCAGAACCACAGGCTTTCGCTCCTTCTCGTCTTACTAACCTGCACTGGCAAGCCAAACAGATATGATTAAATACTAAATTTGTTATAAAAGTAGGGTATTTGTGCTATTATAAGATTCAAGCGCCAAGAAACCGGCAGCCAAAACGTGTTTACATGCTTATTCCAAATTCAGACAGCAAAGTTATCCAGAAACCAGTACCAGAGCCACTGCCAACGTCAGCTGCAAAAAAGACAGGCAAGCTGAAACAATTTCTCCATTTGCTTTTTGAAGCAATTGCAGGCGGCCACGGATACAATACACATGAAAGGTACGAGAAAATCACAGACAAGCTGCGCACAAACAGGTACAGGGACTTGCTTGAAAGAAATCACGACGTTGAATCTCTAAAAAAGAGCATTGCCCTGCGGCTTGATTTGAATGGCGCCCAGTACGATTCTAAGGTTCTTGCACGCTCATTTGACTATATTGCCAAATTTTATTCCGACAAGGACGGGGCGCCAAGGCTAAGAAAAGACGGCTTGAGCCCCAGGGCTTCGCATCCGCTTTCAGTTGCCCTTGGAGCGGCAATGCTTGGGTGTGATTTTGAAACCGTGCTGACTGCCCTGTTCCATGACATTTATGAGGATGCCATCAAGCCCTGGGGGGGCGGCATTGTAAGGGCTGAGCATCAAATCCGGCAAATCGCAGGGGAAAAAATCTGGAACAATGTGACTGTTCTTTCGCACAACGAGGAAAAGGAAAGCCACGAGGAATACCTGCGCAGGGTTTACAACTCAAGGCACGTCGGGGTGATGGTTGTTAAGGCCCTTGACATGCTTGAAAACCTCAAGACGCTTTATTTTGAGCCAAAAAAAGACCCTCTTTCGATTGCAGCGTATGAGAATCTTGCTGCAAACACAATTGAGAAAGCCCTAAACCACCTTGGCATCTGGAAAAAGCTTAACAGGGAATTTTTTGAACTGATGCATTCCTTTGTGGACGACCACAGCCACATAATCGAAAAAATGCGACTCAAGCTCTCTGACCGGTGCAGTGCGCTGAACCAGCAAATAATAGATATGAATACACGGCTTGGCTCTCTTGACAAGGTGCACTCCGAAGCAATAGAAAGGCTTAAGCGTGAAATAAGCGAGAAGATGGCCGAATACTCAGATACTGCAAGCGAGGCAAAACGGCTCAGATACGCCCATTTGGCAATTGGCAAGCTGAAAATCAAGTCGCTTGGGCAGGAAAACCTTGAAATGGATGGCTTTGCAATTGTGACTTCAAGGGGGGAGGCAGACTTGCATCTATTCAGAAGCCTTCCGGACTCGGCAAGCCCGGTGCTCACATTGTTCAGGCCGGAAACCCTGCAACCCTCCAACTACCTTGAAATAGAATTTCCCTCCTTTTCAGGCACAAATGCAAGCTATCTTCTCAAAAGGCTCAATAAGCATTTTCCGGAAATGGACTTTCAACCCTCCATTAGCATCCTGCCGCCGCTTTTGCGGTGCACTGCCATATTCAGGGCAAGAATGCCGGAGCCTGAGCAATATCGCGGCTTTCTTGAGGAATTCAGGAAGCTTGCAACAGAAATAAGAACATACTATAAAGCCACAAGCAGTTTTTTTAATGAGCACGCCCAATAATCCAGAATATGCGCGACAGTCAAAACCGCCCCAATCAGACAAGCCTTATTTTAGCTCTGGCACTTTGCCTCCTTCTTATTCTGCTGCAAGGCTGCACTGTTGACTTTTCAGACAAGTCAATGAATTCATTATTCGGGCAGAAACTCAATGCAACAAATAACACTTCGGCTTACTTGGGCGGCGGCAATCAAGCTCCGGCCGCAATGCTTGGCGCAAACTCCTCAAACAACACCACGCGCCAGGCGCAAAAAAACGTTTGCACAACAAAGCCTCTTCGCCAATGCCCTGACGGCTCGCCTTCTTATAAAATCGAGTGCACAAGTGGTTATGTGCGTGAATTCATCTGCCCGACAAATCCTTACAATAAGGACCTGAAGGGGGTTCCAGGAAACCTGCTCTACCTTGCCAAATTCAAGTGCTACTGGGAGCAGAGGGAAACTTCCGGATACGGAAAACTATACGACCCGTTTGTCGTGTGCAGGGGGCAGATGGCAGGCTGGGACAAAGCATGCGAGTGCGCAGAAACAATTGAGACGTACGTGCGCAAATGGGGAATGCCCACCTAGCGGTAATTCCACTCCACTTCAAGTTTTTACGCCGCAACAATTCCTTCTTTTGCCCTGGTTTGGCTGCAGCCGAACAATATAATCAGCCTTTTAAAGCCAAACTCCGCAACTTTTCCATGGGCCTTGGGAGTTTAGATTTTAAGCCAGTGCCAGCCGTGTTTGCTGTTTTCTTGCTGCTTTGCAGCCTTGGCTTTAGCCAGAACACTCCAGACCCGCAATCACAATTTCTAAATCTAGTCGTGCCGCAAGGCCAATCAAACATGACAGTCCAGCTTCCATCAGTGCCGTCCATTCCAAATATTAATGTGCAGGTGCCTGCGCCGCCTTCAATGCCGCAAGAGCAACCTGAAAGCCAGGAGCCGCAGCTGAAAGTTGTAAAAAAAACCGTTTATGTAGGGCAGGATTCTGTTTTTTCCGGCCTTGACGAGCTTTCAAAATATGGCACTGAAGGGCTGGACATTGTCAAAACCAGCGCAGGCTATATCTACAAATCAAGATATTCGCAGGACAAATGGGTCGAGGTAGGCTCTGATGCCAAGGGCTCCTATGTCTCACTAATCAAGGTTGTAGAAAAAGAGGCCATTGAGCAACCTCCCTCCATTGATTCAATCCCCCCGATGCCTGCCCAGCCGCAGCAGCCGGCCTGGCAGGACAAGGCTGTTTTGCCCAATGTAATGCCTTCGCTTGCATTTGATTCGTCAGACGCTGCGGTAGTGCAAAGGGAGCTTGATTATCTTTCAAAAAGGTTTGTTTTTGTTCCGCAGGAGAGCCAGGCAAAGGAGTATGTGGAGCAGGCTTTTGGCATCCCGTCCCCGCCGCCTCTAAATCAGCAGCCAGCAACACAGGGTAA
>VGKX01000021.1 GCA_016866895.1 Candidatus Parvarchaeota archaeon | reverse complement strand
GTTGCAGTTCACGGCCTTGCCTGCGTAAACGGCGGTTTTGTGCAAGTGCTGAAAAATTCGAGGTTTGACAAGCACTACAAGGCATGGATAGACCTTGGACGGAGACCGGAAAGCCTGGACCTGGATGGGATAAAAACGCTTGAAGGCAGGCAAATACTCCAGCAAACCCCAGCACGCGTCCTTGGCAAGAGGCCGGATTTGTTGAGGAAAAGGAGGGTAATTTCAATAAAGTCTTCGGTTGTGGAGGGATTGATAATTGCGGAAATTTATGCAGAGTGCGGGACATACATAAAGGAGCTTGTGAATTCCGATGGCGGGAGGACAAGGCCGAGCATTGCAGGCCTTACAAAGTCCAAGGCGCAGTGCAGGAGGCTTGTTATGAGCGGGGTCGAAGACGTTTTTTTGGAAACGTGCCTTGGGAAAGCAACTTAATTGTGCCCGGATTGAATTTATTATCCTTGAGGCTATCTGGATGAAATGGCAATTGCAGAGATTGTTTTTGCCTGAAAGGGTGTTATGATTGGAAAGCTTGCTTGGTTTTGGATTGCTTCTTTCAGCCGGATTCACAGGCTTGTGCGCATATTACGACATTGCAAACAAAAAAAACATACCCGAAAGGCTGTTGCATGCCTTTCTTGCAGTTGCCCTTTTGCATGGAATCTTTTTCCTCAGCCCGGATTTGTTTTTTTTCGGCCTGGCGCAAGCGGCGGTTATAGGGGCGATGGGCTACTCTATTTACCGACTTGGGCAGATTGGACTTGCAGATGTTTATGTCCTGTGCTCAATAGCAGTACTGGTGCCAGCCCAGATTATAGAGTTTGACTACGGCTACGCAATAGCCAGGCAACAGGTTCCCTTTGTGGTGCCGGTGTTTTTCATCTCGGGGCTTGCCTTTGTGGCTGTCATGTATGTTTATTACCTGGCAAAAGTCGCGCATGGCGTGTTTGGCACCGTCTCTGCGAAAGACGGACAGGGCAAAAAGGACAGGGGTTTGATGCAAGATGGCAAGAAAGCCAAACTTGTCGTGTGCATGCTGACATTTGCTGCAAGCCTTGCAGCGTTTTTTTTACAGGTATCCGGAGGCGGGGACAAGAGTATTGTAATTGCAACCTTTGGCTTTGTTATTGCAAGCATGTGCCTGTTTTTCGGCCTTTTTGGAAGGCAGATAAAAGACGGCATGATTGAGTGGGTGCCTGCACAAAGCCTTGACGTGGAGGAAGTTGTTGCGGTTGAAAAAATCCCTGCCGCAATTGCAAAAAAATTCGGCATTGCCGCATTGCTTGACAGGAAAAACCTTGAGGCAATAAAAAAATCAGGCCTTGGCAGGGTCCCGATTTATTCTGGAATGCCCCCGTATTTGCCGTTTATTCTGGCAGGGGTTTTGGCGGCCATATTTTTTGGCGGGCAGCTCATCACTTTTCTTGTATCTTTTTGATTAACCGGACGGATTAACCGGGAAGATTTGCGGAATTAGGCCAGGCATTTCAGGCAATAGTGGTGAGGACAAAAAATCCAAAAAACGCCCCGACTGCCGAGCAGGCAAGATTGGTGGTTGCCTTGTTGCCAATGCCCTTTTCTTCAAGTATGCCGATTAGGGAGTCTGCAATGCAGCCCAAAAACCCGACAAGCGCTATTGCAAGAACCTTCCAAATGCTGATTCCCGGGAAAACGAAATAAGAGCAGGCGCCAATCAAAAGCGCCCCGTCAAAGCTCATAAGCGTGCCGAATTTTGAGATTGCGCCTGACACCCCGCGCTTCACCTTTTTGAAGTTGCCAAGGGAAACCGGGTCGTCGGAAAGCACCCCAAGCTCGGAGCCGAACTTGTCTGCAGTGATTGCAGCAAGCGAGCCTATGAAGGGCCACGGGCCAATGATTGGAAGAAAGACAACGCAGATGAAAGGAACAATGCCGTTGGCAAGAACATTTTCCCAGGAGCGCTCATGTTCGTAAATGCCAAGCTCGCGCTTTTCCTCATATCCGTGCTTTGTCACAGCCACGCTTGCAAAAAGGAAAACAAGCATCATGGCAAGATATTGCCAGCCTCCAAGCAAAAGCAGGCCAAGCCCGAATGCAAGCGCAAGTGCAGTCCCTTTGAAATCAAGAAGTGCTGCTTTCATGAAAATCGACCGTGCTTTGTTATGTATGCAAATGCATATTTAAAATTAGGGATGCAAATTTCCAACCATGGATTTTGCCGACAAGCACAGCCCAAAATCATTTTCCGAATTTGTTGGGAACAGGGAGGTTGTAGATGAGCTGAAAAAATGGGCCCTGGAGTGGCAGAGGGGCAGGCGGCAAAAGCCAGTCCTGATTGTAGGGCCCACAGCCTGCGGCAAGACCTGCCTTGCGCGCCTTGTGGCAAAGGAATTTGGATGGGAACTTGTGCACTCAAGTGCCTCTCAAAAGCGCTCTGCCGCCCAGATTGAAAGCGGATTTTTGCTTGCCGCAAGCACAACTGCGATGGATGGCGGCAGGAGGCTTGTACTTTTTGACGACGTTGAATGCGTGTGGCAGCAGGACAAGGGCGCAACTGCAGCCATAGCGTCACTTTTGCAAAACAGCCGCCAGCCAACCATCCTTACTGCCACAGATGCATATGACAAGAAAGTTGCACAGCTCAAATACCATTGCACGGTTGTGGAGCTAAAGCGGCCAACCGCCATTTCAATAA
The DNA here is from genome assembly GCA_016866895.1 of Candidatus Parvarchaeota archaeon. NCBI lineage: Archaea > Nanobdellati > Candidatus Parvarchaeota > Candidatus Parvarchaeota archaeon. The sequence continues at coordinate 8,286 of VGKX01000021.1, read as the reverse complement.
GAAAAGTTCTGGAGAGGATAAGGGATGCCCAGGGGCTTGCTGCAGACGATGGAATGCTTGAGCTTGTGTCAAGGAATGCAAACGGCGACATGAGGGGCGCAATAAACGACTTGCAGGCAAGAAACACCGAGGCGACAAGGGACAGGGAAAAAAACATATTTGAGACTGTACGGGGAATAATGAAGGCAAGGGCATACGGAGAGGCGAAAGGCGCTTATTCGCAATCCGGACAGGAGCATGATGAGGTAAAAGCCTGGGTTGGCTGGAACATTCCACTTGAGTTTGATGGCGGGGAGCAGGTGGCGGGAGAGCAGGAGATAGAGGCAATGGCAAGGGCTTTTGGGTGCTTGTCGCGCGCGGACATGTTTGACGGCAGGATAAGGAAAAGGCAGTATTGGGTGCTTTTGCGCTATTCTTCAGATCTTATGAGCGCGGGTGTGGCACTTTCAAAAACAGCGCAAACGGCAAAATTCGTCAAGTATGAACGTCCGCCTTTTTCATACAAATTTTCAGCCCAGTTTGGCGCTGCAAGGCAGATCAGCAGAAAAATAGCAAGGGTGGCGCACTGCAACATAAAGGAATCCGCGTGGTATTTGCCACTCGTTGCAGACGCTTTCAAAAAATCCCCCCTTGAAGTGAAGAGTTTGTATGGATTCGAGGATGAGGAACTTGCAACCATCTGCAAGGCAACGGAAAGCACGATAAAAAAACTTCTTGAAAAAGCACAAGCCCAAGAAAACGCAGCGAGTGAAACCAAAACAAAGGAGGATGGCACAGAAGCAGTGAAATCTTTGGGTGAAAAGGAGGCGCTGGTGAAAAAACCGAAGAAAACCGAAGAATCCGACAATGCCAAAAAGATTGAAAAGAAAACAATGGCTAAACTTGGGGAAGAAGGCTCAATCGAACCGGCAGGCAAAAAAATGGAGGCGGATGCTGGTGCAAAGGCCGCCAAAGCCATTGACACTGCCGCAAGGAAGAAGGAAAAAAAATTAAGCGACTTTTTCTGAAAAAGTTTTTCTGATTAGAAGAATTTCAGCCTTTCAAGAAACTTGAAAAAGACGAATCGCCATGCATTTTAATTTTTTTTCCATATTTGCACCAGTTCAGCTGCCGCAGGCAGGCCTGTGGTTTGCCCTTTGCCCCGATTTGCCAGCTTGAATTGCCTGCCTTGCCTGCTCTTCAATGATAGGAATTGCTTCTTTGGAAGTTTTTATCCCGCCGTTTCTTGAGACTTTAAGGATGCGCGATTTTACGGCATCCTCGTCGCGGCACAAAAGCACAATTCTTGAAAGGGCGTGTTGTGCGGTTGTGATATACCCGGACTCCTTTGCAAGACTTGCTGCAAACTCCTTGATTTGCGCATGTGTTGGCATCCTCGAAGGCCCAAGCCTGTTTCTTGAGCTGCCTAGTGCCATATAGGCTTTCACCTCCACATAGTGCGGCTTTGCATGTTTGATAAATGTTGCATAACCTTCAATCCCATGCATGTTGTGGTTTAAGGCAAGTGTCATGCGAAGCACTGTGCGCGTCATTGCCTTGTCAACCTCCCCCTTGCCGACACGTGCCAGGTAATCAAGCGAGCGGCAGTACTTTTCCCAGGCATCAGGAATCAGGGGGACGACGATTTTTTTGTATTCCTCTTTTGTGGGCGAGTTGAAGGACAGGTAGAGCTGGGTTGGCATTGCCCCCTGTTGCTCAAGCCTCTCAAGCACCTGCGGGTTTGAGCCGTTTGATACAAGAAAAGTGGTAAGTCCGCGCGCATGGTATTCCCGAATAAGCCGGGGCAAATGTGCGTAAAGTGTCGGCTCGCCGTCAAGGGATATCGCAACGTGGATTGGGTCGGAGGACTCCCTGTGCTTGGCCATGTCTGTTTTTGCGCTTCCGGGAAATCCGTTTAGCAGCTTTATTTGCGCCATAATTGACTCTGAAGCAATAATATCCGGCGGGTCTGTGCCGCCGTGCCAGCCTGAGTAATGGGCCGACGTGTCGCGCCAGCAGTGTATGCAGGAGTGGTTGCAGTATGGAACTGCCGGAGACATCTGCACGCAGCGGTGGCTTTTGATGCCATAGAAGCTTGCCTTGTAGCATGCAGCCTCTCCCCTTATGGATTTTTTTGTCCACATGCACACCTTGACAGCAGCGTGCATGTTTGAGCCGACAAAGTAGTAGCCTGCGCTTTGCTGCTTTTTTACCATCTGCGCGGCCATTTTATCAGCGATTGATGGAGCGCTAGTTGGAGCGTGGGCTGGGTTTTCGCTTAAATCCAGCGTGGGGTTGTCGGACTTTTCAAGCATGATTTTCAAGCAAACACCTTGGAGTTTGTTATATGGCGGTATTTGTGATTATATTCTTTTTTGTGCAAATTTAGGCCATGCCTGAAATCAAAAAAGTGGTCCTTGACACAAATGTCCTCATGCTCCCATACCAATTCAGGATTGATGTGGCAGGCGAGGTTGGAAGGCTTGTGGATGGAAAATATGTTTTTGTCACAACAAGCAAGGCGCTTGCAGAGCTTGAAAAACTAAAGGAAACAAAAAAAGTCAGCTCAAGGGCCGCAAGGCTTGCGATTTCCTATGCAGGGCATCTCAAAAATAAAGGTCTTCTTGAAATAATAGAAAGCAGCATGAAAGTGGATGATTGGATTGTGGATTATGCAAGGAAAAGCGCCGGATGCATAGTGTGCACAAACGACATGCTTCTCAAGGCGCGGTTAAAAGGTTGCGGAGTGCGGCTGCTTGGGCTGCGCTCAAAGGACCATCTGGATTTTGTCTGAAAAACACAAAAACAAGCACACGACGGTTTGCCGTGTCTGTTTAAGGCATATTAATTATTTCAACGGTGCCGATTTTTTTGGCGGCAGGGAAAGCGCGCAGCCGCTTGCATCCCTGACGGCCTCCAAAAATGCCTCGGCATAGGTCGGATGGGCGTGTATTGTGCTTGTTAGCACGTCAACTGGCACCTTGTTTTTTACTGCAAGTGCAGCCTCTGCAATCAGGTCGCTTGCATTGGAGCCTGCTATGACTGCCCCTGCAACAAGATTGTCTTTCACAAAGACCTTGGCAAACCCAACCCTGTCCCCTGATGCAGTGGCCCTGCCAAGGGCTGCAAACGGGAACCGCCCAACCGCCGCGCCAACACCTGAGATGTCACCCACTGCGGCAACCTCTGGCACAGTGAAAATGCAATAGGGGAATACGCCATCAAAGGAGCAGTCCTGCCCTGCGATATTGTGTGCCGCAATCACGCCCTGCTCGCTTGCAACGTGCGCAAGACCGCCGCCAGCAACGTCCCCCACAGCATAAATATTTGGAATGCTTGTGCGCATGTGTTGGTCAACTATAATGCCTTTTTTGTCAGCCCTGACACCAAGGCCCAGGACATCCGCGCCTATGTTTGGCTTCTTGCCTATAGCAATGACAACCAAATCCGCATTGGTTGCCTGCCCAGTGTTTAGCGTGACTGTTGTGCCCTCGATTTTTTCTACGCGAGTGTTTGTCATGATTTTTACGCCAAGTCCGGCAAGGCTTTTTGCAACAAGCTGGCTTGCCTCCAAATCAGCAGCGCAGATGAGCCTGTCGGCAAGCTCAATCACAGTAACTTCGATTCCAAAGGATGCGAATATGCCGGCATACTCAACACCCTCAACGCCGCCGCCTATTATGATAACTGATTTTGGACATGACTCAAGTGCCGAAACTTCCTCGCCTGTAATGACTTGCGGCCCATATGAAACTCCGGGCAGGTGTATTGGATGCCCGCCGGTTGCCAAAACAATATTTGTTGCCTCGACAAGCCTTTCACCCACCCTGACTTGAGAAGGGGACTCCAGCCTGGCCTCGCCTTCCAAGCACTCTACCCCGTGGCTTTTGAGAAGCAGACTCACCCCCTGGCTGACGGTGCTTGCAGAAAGCCTGCAGCGCTTAAGTGCTGCGGAAAAATCAAATTCGATTGCAGGGGCCCGAATGCCAAACTGCCCAGGATTTTTTAACTTGCGCGCAAGCTGCGCACACGAAACAAGCGCTTTTGTTGGAATGCAGCCTGTGTTGGAGCATACCCCGCCCATTTTTCCTTTCTCAACAAGCGCAACGCGCTGCCCAAGCTGTGCAGCCCTAACTGCGCACATGTGGCCTCCCGGGCCGCTTCCAATTACAACAACGTCGTATGCCATTGCGCCAACTCTTCAGGACAGATTTGCTTTGCAGCCTACACCCGATCAAGCCACTGCAGGCTGGAATAAATTTTTGAGGCGTTTTCAGTTGCCATAAGCTCCTTGAGCGATACGTCGCTTTTTGCAAGCGTTGCGCCAAAAGCCAGTGAAAAACCCTCCTTGACTGCCTGCGATGCCTTCTGGTATGGAATGTCAAGGCCAGTCACGCGCTCTTTTACAGACGAAATCAGCTTGCCGCGCATCTTTTCATCCGGAACTTTGAGGAGGGAAAACATTTTTTCAACATCTACCTGCAGCAGGATTGTGCCGTGCTGCAGCATCACCCCGTTTTTCCTTGTTTGCGCATTGCCCGAGAACTTTTTCCCCCCAAGCACCAGGTCGTTGAGCGGGGAAAACTGGCCCTTGATTCCTATGCTTTCAAGGCCCGATAAAATTGCCCCGCAGACAAGCTTGTAGGACTCAAGAATGTTGTCAGGATAGATTTTAGTCACAAACGAATAGGTAAGCTCTGCGTCGTGGAAGACTGCCCCGCCACCTGTCGCCCTCCTCACGATGTCAACGCCAAGCTCCCTGCACTTGTCAACGTCGACCTCTTCACGCAGCCTCTGAAAATAGCCGATTGAAACCGCCGGAGGCTTCCAGCGATAAAGCCGCAGGCATGGAAATGTCCCCTGTCCAGCTGCCGCCTGTTCCATCAGAACCTGGTCAAGTGCCATGTTCCAATATGCACTGTGATAGTCGGTTTCAAGAAGCCTGATTTGTTTGTTTTCCATAGTTATCACACAAATTATAATCGGTTTATGTTGATTTTATTGGCGTTGGCGTCTGCATAATCAAATGGTTCGGCTTTAGATTCAACCCGCCTTGTTTTCACCTTCAAAACAGGCTGCAATGGCCTGCGACAGCTGTAGCTGGTCAAACCCGAACACATCTATACCCTTAAGCAAAACGGAAAGCCTCTGGTTTACGGCTGCTTGGTTTGCCTCAACCCCCACAAGGCCCTGCTCTATCTCAACTATTTTTTCTTCAGGGTGGAGGAAAAAATCCCCTGTGATTTTTATCTTCCTTATGTGGTTGTCATATTCGACAAAAACCTTCAGAAGCTTTCCTGCCTTAAAGACGCTTTTCCCTGTTTTTATTTCCATTGCCAGCCCACCTCCAGTTCCTGCCGCTGCCCTTCTCTGGGCTATCAGTGATTTTTCAAACGCCTCTGCTGCTTTGTAAGAGCTTCTGACAAAAGGGCCTGCAACAACCATCTTGAAGCCCTTGCCAAGCCCGATCTTCTCAAGCTGCCCGAATTTTTCAGGGGTAACGTATTCTTTTACTGGAAGGCATTTGGTATTTGGACGAAGATACTGGCCTATTGTCAGTATGTCAACCCCAACGCCGCGCAAATCATCCATTGCCTGGGATATCTGTTCCTGCGTCTCGCCAAGCCCAAGCATAAGCGCAGATTTTGTCACAACCTGCGGCTTGAGCCGCTTTGCATTTGCAAGGACAGCAAGAGATTGTTCATAGCCTGCCCTATGGTCCCTGACCGATTTTTGGAGCTGGCGGACGACTTCAATGTTGTGGCTTAGTACATCAACCCCCGACTCCAATACCTGCGACAGGCACTGCCCGTTTCCGCGAAAATCAGGTATGAGTGCCTCCACAGTCACACTTGGCCTGTCGGCTTTTATTGCATTAATCGTCTTTGCTATATGTGAGGCGCCCTGGTCGGGCAGGTCGTCCCTTGCAACACAAGTCAGCACAACGTGCGCCAGGCCCATGCGCCTGACTGCAAGCACGACATTTGCAGGCTCATCTGCCTCAAGCGATTCTGCGCGCGCTGCCGTAGGGCAGTTGCAAAAATGGCATCGCCTGGTGCAGGTGTTTCCCATCAAAAGAAATGTCGCCGTGCCTGCGCTCCAGCACTCGCCCCGATTCGGGCATTTGCCGGTCTGGCATATTGTATTGAGCTTCAAGTCGCCTAGGGCGGATGACACTTTTTGGAAAAGTACAATTTCGCCGCCTGTTGGCGGGCGTATCTTGAGCCATGGCGGCAGCTTTGATTCCATAAACACAGCCTTAATGCAAGTTTATAATGGCGATGACGCGAGCAATAAGACAAGACAGCCCCACGGTGTGGTTTTGGTTTTTGGTTTTGTGCAGTTCGTTTATTTTTCAGCCCACCGCAGATTTGGCTTTCTTGCAGCAAGAACGCCGTCCACGCGCCCGACAGGGGTGTTGATGGGTGCATCGTGCAGCACCTTGGCATTTGTCTTTGATTCCTGCGCTATTTGAATCATTACCTGGGCAAACTCGTCAAGGGTTGCCTTGCTTTCAGTCTCGTTTGGCTCAATCATCAGGGCCTCCTTGACAATAAGCGGGAAATAGATTGTCGGTGCGTGATAACCATAGTCCAAAAGCCGTTTTGCAATGTCCATTGCATGCACGCCATTTTCCATCTGCCTGCTTGCAGAAAGCACAAATTCATGGCAGCATGTCCTATTGTAGGGAAGGTCGTAGTAATCCTTGAGAATGTGCATAAGGTAGTTGGCGCAAAGCACTGCTGACTCTGAAACACTGCGCAAGTCAGGCCCCTGGCTTCTTATGTAGGTATATGCCCGAAGCGCAACGCCAAAGTTCCCCCAGAATGCCTTTACCTTGCCAATTGAGTCCGGTTTTGCATAGTCCAACGAGTAAGTGCCGTTGCTTTTCACAATCCTTGGGACGGGAAGGTATTTTTCAAGTTCCCGCGTCACGCCAATGGGCCCGCCGCCTGGACCGCCGCCCCCATGAGGGGTGGAAAAGGTCTTGTGCAGGTTTATGTGCATCATGTCAAAGCCCTGGTCAGCCGGCCGCGTGATTCCAAGCATGGCATTCAGGTTAGCCCCATCACAATACAGCAGTGCCCCGGCTTCATGCACCATCTGCGCTATCTTGCCTATGTTCTGGTCAAACAGGCCAAGCGTGCTTGGATTGGTAATCATCACAAGTGCGGTTTTGTCGCTTAGGGCTGCACGAAGCGCCCCAAGGTCCATGCCCCCGGCTCCGTCGCTTTTTATCTCAACTACTTCAAAGCCGCACATTGCAGCACTTGCGGGGTTCGTGCCATGCGAGCTGTCTGGAAGTATGACTTGAGTGCGCTTGGCGCCAAAATGCTTCTTTGCAATCATGCAGCAGGCAAGCTCGCCGTGCGCGCCTGCGGCAGGCTGGAGGCTGAAGGCAGAGAATCCGGTGATTTCGCACAGATAGTTTTCAAGCGAGTGGAGGATTTCCAAGGCCCCCTGGCAGCACTTTTCCGGCGACAGGGGATGAAGCGATGCAAAGCCGGAAAGGCGCGCCATGTCTTCATTGACTTTTGGGTTGTACTTCATTGTGCAGCTTCCAAGCGGGTAAAACCCGTTGTCAACGCCGTAGTTTTGCCTTGAAAGGGCCGTGAAGTGCCTGACAACATCAACCTCATTTAGGTTTGGAAGCGGCAGGCTTTCCCTTGCAAGGCCCGCAGGAATTGCCGCTTTTTCAAGCGTCCCCTCTTTTGCGCAAGGCACGTGCCCAGTTGGCTGGCTGTTAAGTTCGAACAAAAGTTTTACAACCATATTTACACCGTTTGCACCGAGATGAAAACATAAGTATAACAGACCATGTATTCTGCATTCACAGGCGGGATTTCACCGTATCAATGAATTTTTCAATATCTTCACTTGACGTAAGCTCGGTGCAGCACAAAAGCCATAAATTGTCCCCCAAATCAATCCCGCCAAGCATGCCTTTTTCAAGCAGGGCGGAATTGAGATTTTCCACTGGAACAGGGCTTTTCACAACAAACTCGTTGTAAAATGCCGACTTGTTTTCTGGAACAAATCCCAAAGCCACAAGTTTTGCCTGAAGCGTATGCGAAGCGTCAATAGAGAGAAGGGCGACATCTCGCAGGCCACGCGCGCCAAGAAGCGACAGGTAGATTACGGTTGCAAGGGAGTTCAACCCCTGGTTTGTGCATATGTTGCTTGTCGCCTTTTCGCGCTTGATGTGCTGCTCGCGGGCCTGAAGGGTGAGGATGAATGCACGCTGCCCGCGGGTGTCAACACTCATGCCGCACAGGCGCCCAGGCATCTTTTTGACAAACTCGTTTT
>VGKX01000020.1 GCA_016866895.1 Candidatus Parvarchaeota archaeon | reverse complement strand
ATGGGCCCCATCCCCACCCAGCCACTGCGACTCGGCACGACTGGAAGATCTGAGTCTCCTTGCAAGCGCATGGGGCATGTCATCACATCTGGGATTTGATTGTTGTTTGAATGGTTGGTTGTTGTTTGTATTTTGTTATATTTAAGTTTAAATATAAATATTGCGAAAATTGATGGTTATGGCAGGCCGCGAACCCTAAAATTCACGATTTATCAAGTAATCGGCCATGTCATAAAGTTTTTGTGTGGCGTGGTTTTTAGGAAGACAATCCAGATTTTTTTTAGCCTCAACAACAAGGCGCCTTGCATAATCGGCGGCATAGGTCAGCGAGCCGTAGTCGGCCATCAATGAGGAAATGAGTTTGATGTCTTCTTTTGACGCTTTTTTTGAATCAAGTGTGTTGCGCATGCGCGTGGCCTGGGACTCCGAGCATTTGGACAATAAGTCAAGTACCATTAACGTGCGTTTGCCTTCCACAATATCGCCGCCGATTTCTTTTTTGTATTTTTTTTCATCGCCGACTATGTTCAGTATATCGTCCTGGATTTGAAAGGCGACCCCGACGTCGACGCCGTATTTGTATATTTTGTCAGCTTGGTTCTTGCTCCCTTCACCGACTAAACAACCAGACTTGCAGGCGCCCCCGATAAGCGCGCCGCTCTTGCCGCTGACCATGTGCACATAATCTTCAGGTTTGATTTCCCAAAGATTATTTGCATGCCAGTTAAGCTCTATTGCCTGGCCCTCAAGCACCGAAACATAAGATGAGTAGAGGACGTTGGCTATTTCAATTATTTTCTCAGGTTTTGCGTCCAAAGAAAATAAAGCCTTCCATGAAGCCATGAACAGGCCGTCGCCTGCGTTAAGGGCAAGGGGCAGGCCATAAGAGATGTGGAGGCATGGTTTTCCACGCCTCATTTGGGAGTTGTCCTCTATATCATCATGAATGAGCGTGAAGTTGTGGAAAAGCTCAAGTGAGGCCGCCACCGGCAGGGCTTTATGAAATTCCCCGCCAACAGCTTCGCAGGAAAGAAGGCACATCATTGGCCTAAACCGTTTGCCCCCCCTGCCAAGAAAATCCCAAATCAAACCGTAAACTTCCTTCGGTTTTTTGTTTTTTGGGATGGTTTTGAGCATTTGGGCCTCGACCAGGTTTTTGTTGGCTGATATCTCATCTACTATGTCCATAATTACACCCAACTTGCGTTTTGTTGGCCTGGTTTGTTCAAAGCAGCTCGCGTTTTATTGTTTCTACACCAATTGCGTGTATGAGTTTGCCAAGTTTCGGCCCCGATTGCTTGCCGATTATGTGTGTGTACAGTTCTTTAAATAAATCAGCAGGTTGTATGTGGTGAAGTTTGGCGCATTCAAACACAAAATTGTGAATTTCCTCAGGAGAAGCGCCTGGTTTTAAGGATTGGACAAATGATTTGGATGTGGTTGAGGAAAGTTTTGAAAATGAAAGTTCGAATACGTATTCAGGCGGGGCAAGTTTGCGCTCCACCCAAGCTAGCACATAGGGCTTTAGGTACGCAACGCCGGCACTGTCGTCAAGCATGTTTGCCACAACACCCCAATTGCGATAAAGCTCAAAATATAGGAGAATGTCGGTAAACTGGGTGCGCCAACGAATCCCGTTTGGCGAAGATATTTTTGCCGCAAGCGCTGCTTTTCGCGGCGCGCGCTCCAAAGAGGATAAATCTTTTGAAGAATCTGCCATGGCTTTTGTATAGTCGGATATTAGTTTGAGGAGGTTTTGGGTTGTTGGATTGATGTCGATGTTTTCCTGCAGGTCTGGCCTGAGAAGGGAAAACGCAATAAGTTCCGGCGGCAGTATTTCCAGTAACTCTGAAAGACCCATCCCAATGCCCTTGGATTTGGAATATTTTTTGCCTTGAAAAAGTATGAAGCCGAATTTGAAGCCTATTGGTGGTTGCTTGTTGAATAGGTTTTTGTAAACAGCCGCAAGCGTGTCCCAAGAGCCGCCTTTTGTATGGTGGTCCATGCCGGCACCCTCGATGCTTGTCCCAAGAACCTCCATCCAGGACGGCCAGTGCAGCCTCCAGGTCAATTTATATTTGTGGTCCGAAAGTTTGTTGCTCCCGCTCCAGCCACAACCTTTCGTGTAACCGACATCACGCGAGTCCGAGTATGTATAAATTTGTGTATTTTTGTCGTATGACGTTGTTATTGTAGTGGCAATCCTCCCACATTTTTCACAAATGGGCATTATTGCCGACCAGTCTGGCGGCATGCTTTCCCTCAAGGAAGATTCCGCAACCACAACAGAAGTTCTTTTTTGATTTTCCAGAAAAAAGGCCGCAAGCTTGTCAAAAGAGCCGGATGCATAGAGCTCAGAGGCTTTGAGAATCTCCGGGCGTATCTGGAATTTTACCATGACATTTTTGATTTCAGCTAGGAAGTGGTCACCAAACGATGGATGGCAGCCTTCAGGGTCTGGAACGTAGCAAAGCGGTTTGCCCAAGTGCGGTTTTAGTGTGTTTTCGTACTCAGAAAAAATTAAGGGGATTGAATCAAATGCATCTAAGATGTCTGCGATAAAGTAGAATTTTGCCTTGTGCCCTGCCAAAACCAGTTGTTTATGTATGGCAGCTGGGAAAAGGAATTCGCAAAGCGTCCCAAGATGGCACGGGCCCGAAGTTGTTATGCCAGCACTCACGACATATGGCCCCGTCTTTGAAGAGGTAATGTTGTTGGCTAATGTTTCTATCCAGTGAGTGTGTTGGGTTGGTACTTTCTCATCCACAATAACGCACCTGCAAGCAGCAAACAGACAGATTACCAAAGCAAGGTTTTTAAATCTGGAGAACAAATACGAATAAGATTTGAATTGAAGGTGAGATGATGGGCGTCAAAGTGTCAAGGATTTATGGTATGGATATTTACACCGACAGCGGCCGATTTTTGGGCAGGGTGCAAGATATTGTTTTGGATTTGGAAAAAGGTGAGGTTGTAAGGCTTACCATGGAGCCCCTCTCATCCATAACAAGGGACGAGGCTAAGAGAATATTGAAGGATAAGAGCATTTTATACAAAAGCGTTAAATCAGTGGAAGATGTTGTTGTTGTTTCTGGGCCGCAAGCGGCAGCCCAATAAACACCTGTTGTCGGTAGTTTGGGGCGGCAGCCACCCCTCACTTCCACTAATATCCTGATTTATTATTTTTTTATTAATACTATTTTTGAAAATTGTGTTTATTTATTAGAGTTTTCGTTGTTTTTAGATAAATTTAAGAAAACTGGCGATTTCAAACAATTTGCTCTATTGACTCGCATTTGGTTTTGTGGGCAACAAGCTGGCCGGCGAATTGTTTGAAGAAGGAATCGGCTTCAGACTCATAAATATCATCAATATAAAGGACGGATTTGGTTTTAAGGGCGCATTTTGAAAGGTTTGATTTGTTGAATTGGTAATAAAACCTCCTTTTTATTTGGTTGAATTTTTTTTCGTCCGAGGCATGTAGGTCATAAAAATATAATAACATAGAATCCCCCAATTAACAATTGTTGTTTGGTTGTTGTTTGTTGCTTTGGTTTTGTTTATTTTTTTACGTTTGTAATAAAATTTGTAAAATATTATTGTTTATATATTGTTTATAATTTATGTAACTATAGTTACAATATATTATAATATTTAATCTTTTTTAAAAAAATACCCAACCACCCTAAAAAAACCGATATTAGTGGAACTGGGGGGTCTGTTTAACTACAAATAAATGTAAATAAAAAGAAATAGCGGAGGGTGGAATCTCAAACTGGTATTCAGTTTTTTGAACCACCGGTCTCTGGGTTATGAGCTTCGCCTTGGCAAAAACAAGTTTTATGCCCAATCCAGCGGGCACTCCAGACTACCCTACCCCGCTATATGTGTAATTCGTACATTCATGTTTATATACCCGTCTGGGTGGGGTTAAAACACAAATCAAATTACTCAAACAAAACCAAATCCTTTCTACAACCCAAACATTTGAATTTCTTGTCATAGGCTTCTTCAAAACTATCCTTCGTTCCTTCACCACACTCTTTGCAATAGTACACTTCCCCGCCGACAACTGTGTTTTCGGTGTTTTGTGCGTTCTTGAGTTTGTAACTCTCAATCATTTTTTCGACTGTCGTGTCGTTGATTCTCCACACATATGAGTACCAACCACTCTCTGGGTCGCGGCTTCGCGCATAATCGACAAGCCCGGTTGTGTGGAGCCTGTTAAGGACTGCCCGCACATCTGATAATTTAGTCTTGCTTTTCCTGGCCAAATCCTCGTCACTCATCTCAAAACTAAACTCTCTTAGCACATTGACGGCGTTTTCACCAGCAAGCTCAATCAAACCCTGCCTGGCAAACGCACTTGAGAGAAGCTCGTTATTTTTGAAAGCTTTTCTTTTATTTGGCTTGGCCCTGTTCCTCGCTTTTAATTTAGCCTCCAGCCCGCCTTTCTTTAATTTAACCTTATCTGTTTTGTGTTTGTTTGGTGATTTTGTTTTTCTCAACACAACTCGCCCGCGCCGTTTTACGGCGTTCATTTCCCGCAACTCAAATATATAAACTCTCTCGAATTATTTACACAAAACTATTTTTTTACCACTATCATTTAATGCAACACTCATCCCACCAACAAATTCAAAATCAAATTCTTTTCCGTCAAAATATCTATCTAAAAAAACTGCAAGGGCAGCTATTTCCGAATGTGGCTGGCCGGTCACGGAAACGTTATAGTCTGCCATTTCATAAATGGATGGCGGAACTTTTTGCGAGCCGACAACAACACAAACATTCTCTATTTTTTTAATCGCATTTATCCTTTCCAATATTGGGCTGCCGTACATGGTCAGATGGACAACCTTGTGTGTTTTTTTTATTTCCTTCAAAAATCGCGCGTAATCTGCGGCGTATTCAATCTCAAAATTACCTCCCCATTTCTTACATATCCCCCTGACACTGGCCAGTATCTTATCGTCTTTCTCCCCACTTACCACGGCCTTTTGTGCACCTAAGGCCCTTGCTGTGAGGCAGACATGCGTAGTCGCCCGCTCGTCGCGTATTATCCTGTGCCCGAATCTCAAAATTACAATTCCCATCTCAACCAACATTTTATGCCAAACAACCCTTAAACTAGTTATTATTTGTCCAAATTATCTGTCCAAACCCAACATTTACCGATTCCCGCACCAATACATCTTATCAATACACTTCTTTTTCCTGCCGTATATTCTTTTATAGTTAATTGGAGCAATCTTCTTCCTTATTCTCAGCTTTTGGGCCTATAGCTCAGCTTGGTAGAGCAGTGGACTCTTAATCCACCCGTCGGGGGTTCAAATCCCTCTGGGCCCGAACTTTCCCATTTACTCTCAAACCATGATTCTTTCAGCGGTTGTGTTTATGGAAATAATCATTCTTCCCACAATACACATAAATAAAAACAATGATGAAATCGTTGACAAGGCCTTTCAAATCTTCAAGCCAAATATGGTTGCCTTGGAGTTGTGCCAACAACGTTATGCTGCCATTACAACAAACAAAAAACCTTCAATTTTTGATTTGCTGTCAAAGCCGTTTTTCTCGCTTTTTTACCTGCCCCAACAACTTTTGGGGAAGATATTGGGCTCCAGCCCGGGCCTTGAAATGGTTTGCGCGATAAAACTTGCTAAAAAAAATAACGTTCCAATGCTTCTTGCCGACATTCCAATTACCCTTACTCTGGCCGCTTTGAAGTCCGTGCCGCTGTCAGAAAAAATCAAACTCTTCATCCCTATTTTCAGCAAAAATACAATCTCCCTATCCTCCCTCGCGGAACTGGCATCGCCGGCCAAACTAAAACAAATCCTTGCATATTTCGAGCAGCAAGCCCCAACAACCTATTATCACATAATCCGGAACCGGGATTTGCACATGTTTATGTCTGTGCTGCATGCCGGGCGCGGGCGGGTGCTTCTGATAATCGGGGCAGGCCACGCAACAGGCATTGCATATTTAATTGACGCATATAATCTTAATAACAAAACTCAAATTACCTACAAAACACTCAACTAAATCACAACAAATCAATCTAAGTGCCCACTTCGGATGTTTGTATGGCATTTCTCATAAAAGAAAAACAATGCGCCGTGCTTCTTGCCTTGAAGGACACAAGCAAAACCTGGTATGCCTCCAATCTTGCGCGCCAGGCAAAAACCACCTATGTCTTTACCTCCAAACTCCTTCTTGCTTTCAAAAAAACCGGCTTTGTGAAACTCGAGCAAAAAGGCAAGCTCAATACCGCATCTCTGACAGAAAAAGGCGCACAACTTGCCGGCCTTATGGAAGATATTTGCCGCAGGCTGGAGCAGGCAAAACTACAATCTGAGCAAATCTAGAAAGACGCGCCATTACGGCCAAAACAACCGCGCGGCAATGACTTCTCAAACCACACGCACTTCAAATTCTTTTTTGATCGAAGTAATCACATGCCCAAAATCCCGGTAATGGGAAAAGACTTCAATACTGATTGGGTAAACACCTGGCTTAGTCGAGGCGGCTGAAAACATGGGTATCCTGGCTTTTTTGCTCTCATCTGCCTTCATCTGCCCTACGCGCAGGTTTTTCTCCCTGGCTATCATTGTGCTGTCAACACCAATGCCTTTTGGAACTGCCACGGCGACCGATGCCAGCACGTCACCGCCTGAGATGTTGGTCAGCTCCAATATCAGGTCCACGGTGTCATTTTTCCTGCTTGTGAGCCTGAATGGCAGGAAACTCCCATTCAAGGCAAAATGAGCCGCACTTTTTTGCTCCTGCTGGCTGTTGAAGATACTTTTAACAATCTCGTCAATTCCCATTCTTGTCGCCCCCTAAAAATCAAAATCCAATCTCTACGCACAACACACTTGATTCACTCAAATACTGCCACTACTCTTTATCCCCAATATATATTAAAAATCACACACCAACAACCAATACTACCGCCCCATTCAACATTATATTACCACCATACCAGTCACTTATTTATAAAACAAACTACATTTGTCTTGCATGGGCAAATTCCAGGTTGTGGGGAACAGGCTAGTTGTGGACTGCATGGCGACGCCGCACGAATTGTTTTCTGCAGCCTTCATCAACGACCACCTCAAAGATCTCTCAACGCTTGACGCCACTCCAAAATCCATAAGATATGAGGAGGAAATGTTCGTAGACTTCAGTGAGGAAAACACCAGGGCACTGCTAGAGTATGCAAGAATAATTCGGCAGGTGGAAGGCATACTCCTTGACCCAAAAACCTACGGGCACCCGCAAGACGAGATGTGCCCGAAAAGGAAAAAAGTTTTTGAGGAATTTTATGAGTATCTTTTCATGGACCCGCTGCTTGCAGTCCGCCTGCTGCAGGACTTCAACGAGGAGCCTCCGACAAGGCAGCTTTTTTACGAGGGTTACAGAACATTTCGTGCATGGTTGAATGGCTCAGTTAAAGCAACAAACGACTCTGCCCTTTACAAACTGGTGCAGAGGACAGGCGACTTGCGCGGCGCTTTTCTATCCATGGCAGGCCTCCAGTCAATGAAATTCGTATCAACAATCGCATTGGATCTGCCCAAAAACGCAGTCTTGCTGGACTCGCCTGATGCCTCTTATGAGCTTGGTTTTGGCCTCAAGGCCCAGATTTACGACACGGGTTCAGAGTCGTATTTCTACCACATCAAAAACGAGGTGCTTGATTCTCTCCCACAGCCGTTAGTCTCAATGATGCGCCTTGAAATCCAAAACAGCATCGGGAGGCAAAAAGACGAACTTGTCGATTACACTACCATATTCGAGACGAAAACCCGCGAGTACAAGCAAAAATTCCTTGACGAGGCGGCAATTAAAGGCATCCCCATTACAACCCAGCAGGCATTATTGATGGGAAGGGAAACCTCGGCATGGATTTACGGCCTTGGGGCGTTCATAGAAAACATGTCTCTTGACCGGGACAACATCACCGACATTTATGTTGATTCGGAAAATACCCCCCTCTACATAGAACACGCAAAATTTGGCGTTTGTCACACTTTATGGCGCTACAACAAAGAGCTGTTGGAGCATGCCTTCCGCAACATCATGGCCATAACAAAACAGGTTCGCAAGTTCGACCTGAACAATCCTGTTGTGGATGTTGTGCTGACAAGGCTCAATATGCGCTGCCATCTGCAGCGGCCTCCGGCGACTTTTGGCGAGCTGCAAGGCGCGTTTAGGCTTGGCAAGGAAAGCCCATTCACATATTCCCAATACCTTAGCTACAACTCCTTCTCGCCTTTTTTTGCGGGATACGACGACATGATGGTGGAACTTGGGTGCTCTGAGGCGGTGCTTGGCCTCAAGGGAGTAGGCAAGACTGCGTTTACAAGCGCAAAAATATCCGCGATAGGGTCCAAACGGAGGATACTCCCAATACAAGACATAGAGGAAATCCCAACCAAGGCGTTTCGCAAGCGCGGCTTCCACATTGCCGCCTTGCGGGTTCAAAGCTCCGACAAGGAGGAATCATCATCTACTGAGCTGGACCTGGTCTCAATGGCAAACGCCTCGCTTAGGATGGGTGATGCCTGCCTGATAATCAATGAAATACGCTCCAGGCTTGCAATCCAGGGGGTCATTAATCTTCTCAACACACAACCTGGGGTTTTCATCCTCTACAATCTCCATGCCCAATCACTCAAGGACATACAAGACAGGCTTGAGCTTGTTTTTGGCATACCGTCTGCAAGCATGTATTCCACCGACCGCTACTCTTTCCTGCGAAAGGTCCGCTTTTCGCGCAAAGGCAGGGTATACAGGACGCTTGGGTCTTCATACGAAACAGACCAGGCGCAAAAACAATTTACTGAGATTTTCACCTTCCGGCGCGGAGAAAACATCAATGAGTCATATTTAGAGTGCTTGTTTTTGGAAAACAAAGAGGCTTCGTCAAACGATCTATCCGAAGTAAACCTGGAAAAACTTTCAAAGGAATTGAAGATAAATTTTGTCCCACCAGCGCTTTCGCGCAGGGCAGAAGAAACCGGGCTTCCAGCCGAGCATTACTTGGTGATTGCATTCCTCAAAGGCAAGCTGTATTCAACCATCCTCAAACAATCTTTGAAATTGGGCGACAAGGCCCTGTGCGAGCTTGATTTTGTTCTCAAATGCACAAGCACCATGAACAACATGCTGCGGGAAAATGAAAAGCCCGACGGAACAATAGATGTCGGCAAGTTCGAAAAGCTTTGGGCCGGCAAATTTGTTGAATTGCTGGCACAGGACAGGCTTGCACGCACCTGCGCGCCGCAGTCCGAATCGGCCGCAAGCCAAGGGCAAAAAAAACAACAGAAAAAGTAATAACTTTAATTTGCTTATTTTCAAACAGGTTGGGTTGTATGGGTGTAGCTGATAAACTAAGCGAGCTTGAGGCAGAGCTTGCCAGAACCCAGAAAAACAAGGCAACTGAATTCCATATCGGAATCCTCAAGGCCAAGATTGCAAGGTTAAAGCGGGAAATGACTGGGCCAAAGAAAGGCGGCTCGTCGGGCGGCGGGTTTGACGTGCGCAAGACGGGAGATTCAACCGTTGTCTTCATCGGCCTCCCATCTGTAGGCAAATCAACGCTTCTCAACAGGCTTACAGGCACCAAGTCGGAAGTTGCCGCCTATGCCTTTACAACACTCACCTGCATTCCAGGCATGCTTGAGTACAAAGGCGCAAAAATCCAGCTTTTGGACCTTCCAGGCATCATAATCGGCGCATCGGAGGGCAAGGGCCGCGGCAAAGAGGTGCTTGCGGTTGCCAGAAGCGCGGATTTAATCTTGATAATCCTTGACGTATACCAACCAGGCGCCTATGAGGCGATATTAAGGGAACTTTACAATATGGGAATAAGGGCAAACCAGAAAAGGCCGGATGTTGTAGTGTCAAAAAAACTCAAAGGCGGCGTGTCAATCACATCAACTGTAAAAACGACAAAAATAAATGAAAGGATGGTTTGCGGCATCCTGGGCGAATACGGCATACACAACGCAGATGTTGTCTTGCGCGAGGACATTGACGCAGACCAGTTCATTGATGTTGTCGTGCAGACGCGCAAATACGCCCCGGCCCTGGTAGTTTTGAACAAGACGGAAATCGTGTCTTCCGAATACCTCAAAACCCTCAAATTTGATTTCATCCCGGTTTCGGCTGAAAAAGGCGTCAACATGGATGCGCTCAAAGAGGCCATTTACAAAAAACTTGACTTAATGCGCATTTTCACAAAACCGCGCATGGGCGAGGCTGATATGAAGGAGCCGCTTATGATACGCCGCGCGAGCACTGTGCGCGACTTGTGCGAACGCCTGTCGGGGGACCTGCTTGACAACTTCAAACACGCGATAATATGGGGCAAAAGCGCCAAGTTCCCGGGGCAGAAGGTGGGTCTTGACCACGTGCTTTGCGACGGCGACATAACTCATATTGCAAAAAAACCCAGCACCGAAATCAAACAAGAGGATTTGGACAAGCTTATCCAATCAAAACAAGACTTTGGCAATTCTGGCAAAGCCCAAAAGCCTGTCAAAATGAAAAAATAATAAAAAATTCCCAATGGCTTTCCTGCCCTTTTCATTTGCCCCTGCTTGTCTTGCCCCCCAGCCCCCGGTCTGTTTTAGGTTTCTTATGGGATATGGTGCCGCCTTCTATCCTCCACGACTCCATACCGCCCCCGTCCGGAGCGCAAAGTGTGATAAAGGTGTATTTGTTTTCAAAATCCAGAGTCAAAACCTTCTCAATCCCTTTATGGATGGCCCGCATTGATACGACTTTTCCACTGTTGCAAATTTTCATTGGCGGAGCACCTAGTTTTCTTGCGCGCGGCAAATCGTTCTTTGAATGTTTGGAATGCCAGATTCAACTGTACGGGGTTTTCCAGCTCGTTCTCATTATCTGGACCTCGCCAAGGCCCTCTATCCCTGAAATATATTTCTGGATTTGATTTTCAAGTGC